>CALFYU010000149.1 GCA_937952455.1 uncultured Planctomycetaceae bacterium | reverse complement strand
CGGGGTTCGCGCGATTCCAGCGAATTGCCGCGTGACGGAGACAAGGTGGTCACCCCACTACCACAATGAGCCAACTCGCGAGGCTGATATGAGAACCACTTGCACCGTTCGATTCCTGGCCGTTCTGGCCTTATTTGCTGCCGTCCTCGCGGCGCCGGGGAATCTTCCCGCGGACGAAACCTACGAGGTGGATCCGCTCGATTGGCCGCACTGGCGCGGTCCGGAATACAACGGAATCTCCCGCGAAACCGGCCTGGTCGACACTTGGTCGCCCAATGAGGATGGAAAAGCGGGCGAGAATGTGCTGTGGTTCCGCGAGGACCTGGGGTCCAACTCGACGCCGATCGTGATGCGGGGCAAACTGTATACGCTCATGAGCAGCGATCCCGGCACGCCCCGGGAAGGAGAAAAGGTGGTCTGCGTCGACGCGGCGACGGGCGACACGATTTGGGAAAACAAATTTAACGTCTATCTGTCCGACGTGCCGGCCGAACGAGTCGGCTGGTCGAGCGTAGTCGGCGATCCCGAGAAGGGCCACGTCTACGCGTTGGGCGTGTGCGGCCTGTTTCAATGCCTCGACGGCGACACGGGGGAGACCATCTGGGCGCATTCGCTGAGCGAAGAATACGGACTGCTGAGCACCTATGGGGGACGGACGAATTTTCCGTTGATTCACGAGAATTTGGTGATCATCAGTGCGGTCGTGATCGGCTGGGGCGACATGGCCAAACCGGCGCACCGCTTTATCGCCTTCGACAAACGCAACGGCCAGCCGGTGTGGTTCAACGGCACGAGCCTGTTTCCCGACGACACGACCTACAGCAGTCCGGTGCTGGCCGTGCTGAACGGTCAGGAGGCGATGGTGTTCGCATCGGGTGACGGAGCCGTGCACGCCTTCCAGCCGCAAACCGGATTGCCGATCTGGAGATATGACGTTTCGCGGCGAGGGGTGAACGTCACGCCGTTGGTCGTGGGAGACCGGGTGTATGCCGGGCACAGCGAGGAGAACCTCGTCGGCACGAAGATGGGCGCGCTGTTCGCGATCGACGGCACCGGTAGCGGGGACGTGACCAAATCCAAGGAACTGTGGCGCGAAGAACGGATGATGGTCGGCAAGAGTTCACCGATCATGGTGGACGGCAAATTGATCGCCGTCGACGATCGCGGCGGCGTGTTTGTCGTCGATCCGGAGACCGGCAAGACGCTCAGCAAGAAGAAAATGGGCCGCATGATGCGCAGCAGCCCGGTCTATGCCGACGGCAAGATCTTTATGTGCAGTCTGAACGGGCGATGGAATACGCTCAAATTGAACGGCGACAAACTCGAGGTCGTGCAACAGTTGAATCTGGGCGATCAGAAATCGCACGGGTCACCGGTCATCTCGCACGGACGGCTGTACGTCCCGCTGTCGGATGGCCTGTACTGCATTGGCAAAAAAGATCAGCAGCCCCAAGCCGATCCGCGTCCCGCCACTCCGGAAGTCAAACCCGTCACGCCTGAAGACACGGCGACGCATCTGCAAGTTGTTCCGGTCGAAGCGCTTTTGAAGCCGGGGCAGAAATTGCAGTATCAAGCGCGGCTGTACAACGAGCGGGGCCAATTCATCAAGGTGGCCGACAACGCGGAATTTACGATCGACGGGACCGGCACGATCAGCGGCGACGGCAAATACGAAGCCTCCGACGACCCGGCTCATTCGGACGTCAAGGTGACCGCGACCGTCGGCGATTTGACCGGCGATGCCCGCATTCGCGTCGTGCCGCCGCTGCCGTGGAAGTTTGAATTTGACGACGGTCAGGTGCCGGTGACGTGGGTCGGCGCGCGTTATCGGCACATTGCCCTGGACTTCGATCTGCTGAAAAAGCTGGAACAACAAAGCCCGCTCGCCTCGCAGTTGTACATCTACTTGATGTCCAGCTTCATCAACAGCGGGCAACCGGCCGCCAAATTCGTCGACGATTCGCCGCGGATGACGTGGAGCGATCTGTTGCGGTTTATCGATCGCCAATACGGGGAGAAGGCAATCACCACCTTGGAGCAAGCCAAAGCCGAACTCGATCCGGCGCTAAAACTGCTGGCAGATGAAAACGTGATCGCCGAATGGCAATGGGCGTCGGTCGACCCGAACCTGATCCAATTGACGGTCAAGCGCGGATCGCGGCAGGTTGATGGGAACGGCGTAATGACAAAAATCACGACGATCCCCAAGGGAACCCGCAGCCAATCGTGGATGGGACACGACGATCTGCACGACTACACGATTCAAGCCGACGTGTTGGGCGCGCGGAAAAACGACAAAATGCCCGACATCGGCCTGATCGGCCAACGCTATACGCTGGATTTGATGGGCAACAGCCAACAGTTGCAGATTCGCACCTGGCCGCCGCAATTGCGGATGGCGCAAACCATCCCCTTCGCCTGGGAGCCGGACGTCTGGTATACGATGAAATTCCGCTGCGCCGTCGAAGATGGCAAAGCGGTGCTTCGCGGCAAGGTCTGGAAGCGGGACTCGCCGGAACCGGAGAACTGGCAAATTGAGGCGGTCGACATTGTGCCGAACACCGTCGGCAGCCCGGGCCTTTACGGCAACGCCAAAGACGCGGAGCTGTTCATCGACAACATCCAAATCACCCGCAACCAATAACCGCCCGCCCCCTGACGCGAGGAACTACGCCGGTGCGAAGACCCTCCTAGATTTTGACTCGACGTCACCGAAAACTCACCCGACCGCCACATGCCCGGAGAGCCTGGCGGTTTGAACGTCAATCAACGAGTTTCCCCACTTGGGGTGCTCACCGACCCCATACAACATCAACCCAAGGTAATTCCATGATGAAACGAAATCTGTCACAGGCGTTTGTCGGGCTTTCGGCGGCGGCCGTCGTCGCGGCCGTGACCGCGGTGGTCCCGTCGGCGGAATTGAAACCGAGCGTTAATCCAACGGAGCTGGCCGTCGAGGCAATTTCGAAGATGGACGTCAAGCCGCACGACTGGCCGCAATGGGGCGGCAGCTCGATGCGGAACAACACGCCCGATGGAAAAAACATCCCCATCGAGTGGGACGTGGCGGAAGGGAAAAACATCAAGTGGGAAGCGGCACTCGGTTCGCAGACCTACGGCAACGCCGTGGTGGCCAACGGCCGGGTCTATGTCGGAACCAACAACGGTGCCGGCCACATTAAGCGCTACCCTCCACAGGTCGACTTGGGCTGCCTGCTCTGCTTCGACGAGGAAACGGGCGAATTTCTGTGGCAACACTCCAGCGAAAAACTCCCCACCGGCCGCGTGCATGACTGGCCGCTGCAAGGCATCTGCTGCGCGCCTTACGCTGACGGCAAGCGGTTGTGGTACGTCACCAGCCGGGGCGAAGTCGTTTGTCTGGATGCCGAAGGTTTCTACGACGGCGAAAACGACGGACCGTTTACCGCAGAGATCAACGAAAACAAAGACGAGGCGGATGTGATCTGGAAATTCGACATGATGAACGAATTACAGGTCTCGCAGCACAACATGTGCAGCTGCTCGGTGACGTGCGCCGGGGATATTCTGTTGGTCAATACGTCCAACGGCCTCGACGAGTCGCACATCAATCTGCCGTCGCCGGACGCGCCCAGTTTCATGGCGCTGGACCGCAACACCGGGAAAGTCTTGTGGACCGACAAATCGCCGGGAATGAATATTCTGCACGGCCAATGGTCCTCCCCCGCCTATGCCGTATTGGGAGGACAGCCGCAAGCGATCTTTGCCGGCGGCGACGGCTGGGTGTATAGCTTCGACCCCAAAGGGGACGGCAATGGCAACTCGAAGATGCTCTGGAAGTTTGACTGCAATCCCAAGACTTCGATCTGGAAACTGGGCGGACGCGGCACCCGCAACAACGTGATCGCCACGCCGGTCGTCTATGACGGTCTGGTGTATGTCGCCGTGGGACAAGACCCCGAACACGAAGAAGGCTTGGGGCACCTGTGGTGCATCGACCCCACTAAGCGAGGAAACGTGAGTGAAGAACTCGCTGTCGACGCGCAAGGCAAGGAAATCCCGCACGTGCGTTTGCAAGCGGTGAACGAGGCCAACGGCGAAAAGGCGGTGCCCAATCCCAATTCGGCCGCCGTCTGGCATTACGCCCGCTTCGACTGGGACGGCGACGGCGAAATCGCCGACTTCATGGAAGAGATGCATCGCTCCTGCGGCACCGTGGCGATCAAGGACGACCTGCTGTACATCGCCGATTTCAGCGGCCTGTTCCATTGCCTGGATGCCAAGACCGGCAAGGTCAACTGGACGTACGACATGTTGTCCCCCGCCTGGGGCTCGCCCTTGATCGTCGAAGGCCGCGTCTATATCGGCGATGAAGCCGGCGACATATCCATCTTCCCCGTTACCGCCGACCCCGCGGACGCCATGCAAGAAGTCGACGGCGAGTTGGTTCCCAAGTTCGGCGTGATCAACATGGAAGAATCGGTCTACAGCACGCCGATTGTTGCTAACGACGTGTTGTTCATCACCAATAAGAGCAAACTGTACGCGATCGCGCCGGAGAAGTAACGCGGGCGGGCGTGTGGTGAGAGTTTTCATTTGCGGCGCAACCCGGCGGCGGGGTGCGCCGCTTTTTTGTCTCCCTGTGAAAAGACGGCACGTCCTACGGGGTACGACATTGACCTGCGCTGCACAAAATCCGCCGCAATCGCCCATCTTGGCCGACACTCGTGTATATTGCATAGAATCAAAACGCGTGCCATCATGTGCTGGCCATGAAAACTCTTCGCCAGCGACGAGGGTTATGCACACGCAATGGCGACGGCCTTTGCGCTCGCCGTGATTGAGAAGGTAGGCAATCATGAAGCCGTTGATTGGGGATGTCGTTGTCAAACTCAGCGTTTTGGCGCTCATACTGGCGGGCCTGGCGTGGGGATGGTGGAGACGCCGTGGGCTGCGTGACGAGCGTGGGCGATTGCCTGCAATCTGGGAGGCGAAAAACCCAGGAAAACCGATTGCAAGTGCCGCGCGATTCGAAAAGGTCATTGACGGGACCACGTTTCAGTGCGAGTCACATAGCGGTGATGAGGACATCCCGTCCTATCTGGTCGTCACGATCCTGGAGACGCTCAATGGCGACTTCGCCGTCACGCAGGTTCCAGCAGGTTCCGAGCCGGGTTGGCTTAAGCGGCACGGAATCACGCATGTCCTTTCCGGAGATGCATCGTTTGATAAACGATTTGATGTGGTCACTGATCGCACACCAGCATTCGTCAAGGAATGTATGCAAATGCCGGAAGCACGCGAAGCCGTGCGGACCATATTTGCCGCAGGCGAGACGGCTTCAGCCGAAGTCACTCTAATACGTAATGACGGTCGGGGAATCGATGCGATCTACGGACAACTGTCCCCCGACGTCGACATTGATGCACTGCTCGAGACGGCGGCGGTGGCACTTAACGAACTGCTCCGCTCTTGCGACAATGCTGATCGGGCGACACATCGATCGCTGATCCCCGAAAGATGGCGCTGGCCCGGAGCATTGGTGGTGCCGGCAGCGGTTTTCCTATCCGGAATCGCGGCGGTCGCGTGGCACTTTTGGACGCCCGGCGGTGCCCTTGTTCATGCGACAGAGGGTACTTGGAGTCTTGATTTTCTAATCGCGGGAGTTCTTTTGCTTCCCTGGACGATGATTTCCTATTACGCCGTGAAAGGGCGTTCCAATTCGGTCAAGGCTTTGATCCTACTGTCGATTTCGTCCCTGGCTGGCCTCTTTTTTGCCAGTTCCATGTGGGTTCTTGCCGGCAATAAGACATTCGATCGGTCTCCTCCGACGCTACACGTACAAAAAGTCATCGGATTCCAGGCAAAAGATTTTGGCTTTGAATTCGAAGTCGAATCCTGGCATCCCGAAAAGAACGTGCAGAACATCTTTATTCCCGAAAAGGAATTCCTGGAAAATGCAGCGGCGTTCATCTCATGTGAAGAAATGGCAATCGAAACCAAACCTGGCTTTTTCGGGTACGAGTGGATTTCATCGCGAAAGCCTCTTCCGATCGACCATCCCGAGCGAAATTGAGTCGGCACATCTATGATTCTACCGATGGTTCCCCCTTCCCAAACCCATCAGCGCCCGTTTATCATAGAATCACGATTAGCACCAAAATCCGGCGTCAGGCGGCCGCCTGACTCAACGCACGACATGGGATGACGAACCATGCTACACCGGCGGGATGCGATGATTCGGTTGGGGCAAGCGGGGCTGGG
>CALFYU010000148.1 GCA_937952455.1 uncultured Planctomycetaceae bacterium | reverse complement strand
CCGAGCGGCCGTTGCGCGTCGGCTATGTCTCGGCGGATTTTCGTGAACACGCGGTTGAGGATTTCGTCGAGCCGTTACTCAAGGCACATGATCGTGAGCGTTTTTACGTGACGTGCTACGCCAACGTGCCGCGGCCGGACGAGCGGACGGCGCGGCTGCGCGGGATTGCGGACCGGTGGCGAGCAATTTTGGAACTTTCGGATGTGGAGGCGGCGGAAGTTATCCGACGTGACGAGATCGACATATTGATCGACCTGTCCGGGCACACGGCGGGGAATCGATTAGGCGTGTTCGCGCTCAGGGCGGCCCCGGTGCAGGTGACCGGTTTTGGTTACGGCTGGACGACCGGGCTGCCGTGCATGGACTACCGGCTGACCGACGAAGTCGCCGACCCGCAGGGCCAACCGCATCGGCACACTGAAGAGTTGGCACGAGTCCCGCACGGTATGTTCTGCTTTCAACCTCCCGAACCGGCTCCGCCGGTGAGCGACTTGCCGGCGGCGAGGCGCGGCGCGATCACATTCGGGGGCTTTCATCGGCACGTGAAATACAATCGGCGCATCCTGTCCCTGTGGGCTGAAATCCTCAGGCGCGTACCGTCGTCGCAGTTGTTGCTGAAGGACCGGGCGTTTCGACACCGGCATGTCGTCGATCAATGTCTGGAACTTTGCCGTGCGAGTGGGATTTGTGCCGAGCGGGTCGCGTGTGTCGCCGGTTCGGAGTCGCGGTTTGAGCATCTGGCCGCGTACGGCGACGTGGATATTGCTCTCGATACCTGGCCGTACGGCGGATCAACGACGACCTGCGAGGCGCTCTGGATGGGGGTCCCGGTGGTTACGCTGACAGGCGACGGTTATGTCGGCCGGATGTCGGCGAGTCTCTTGACGCAGGTCGGATTACCGAAGTTCGTCGCGTCGTCAGCGGAGGAGTATATTGGTTGTGCGGTGCAATTGGCGGGTGACGTCGACGCGTTACAACAGCTGCGCGGCCAATTGCGAAACACGATGGCCGCCTCAGCACTCTGCGACGGCCCGGGATATGCACGCCGTTTGGAGCATTGTTATCGCGAGATGTGGCGGCGGTGGTGTGCAGGCGCCGAGAATGTGCGGAGGGCGTCATGACAGTGGAGGTGTCCGCGATCGATGCTGCGCTCCGCTGCCATCGGGCGGGGGATTATCGGCAGGCGGCGGAGTATTATGCCCGCGCGTTGGATGTGGCTCCGTCGCCGGAGATTCACAGCAACCTGGGGGTCGTCAAGCGGGCGCTGGGGGACATGGAGGGAGCGATTGCCAGCTATCGGCGGGCGATCGCCATGGATGCGTCTTGTTTTGAAGCCCATAACAATCTGGGAAATCTCTTGTGGAAACAGGGGCATCTCGAAGACGCCCTGGAATGCTTTCAACAGGCGGCTTCGCTCAAGCCGTCGATGGCGACGACCCGTTGTACGCTGGGGTTGGTCCGGCTCGAACGGGGGGATTCGGCGGGGGCGATCGCCGAATTTGAGGCGACGTTGCGCATCGCGCCGAAATTTGCCGAAGCGCACGACGGGCTGGGACGAGCGCTGCAAAAATCGGGAGAGATCGTGCAAGCGGCGGCGGCCTATCGTCGTGCGATTGAACTCAAACCGGAATTCGCGGCGGCGCATGTGAATTTGGGAAATGCGCTCACGGCCCTGCATCGATTCGGGGAGGCGTGCGAGAGTTACCGGTCGGCGCTGCGGATCCATCCGGCCGACGGCACGGCGCGGGACAATTTGTTGATGGCAATGCAGTACGACCCGCGGTTTGATGTGGAAGAGCTGTTCGCGGCCCATTGCGAATTTGGAAATCGGATGCAATCGGGGGCGCCGATGGCGGCACATCCTAATCGCGTTGAGGTGTCCGACCGGCGGCTGCGGATTGGTTATGTGTCGCCCGACTTTCGCAAACATTCAGTCGCGTTCTTCATCGAACCGATTCTGGCGGCGCACGATCGGCAGGTTTTGGAGACGTTTTGCTACGCCGAAGTTGCGCAGCCGGATGAAGTGACCGCACGGATTCGCCGGCATGCAGAGCATTGGCGATCAACGGTCGGCCTGACGGATGTCGCGGTTTGTGAGATCATTCGCCGCGACGCAATCGACATTCTCGTCGATCTGGCGGGACACACCGCCGGCAACCGACTGGGCGTGTTCGCGTGCAAACCGGCGCCGATCCAGGTGAGTTACCTGGGCTATGGAAACACGACCGGTTTGAGTAGCGTCGATTACTGGCTGAGCGATGGGGTGGCCGACCCGCCTGGAGAGTCGCGGCGGCATACTGAAACGCTTGTTCGACTAAAAAGCGGCATTGTCTGTTATGCCCCGCCGGCTGAGGCGCCGGAGGTCTCGCCGCCGCCGTCGGTCGGCAACGGTTATTTGACCTTCGGTTCGTTCAATAAGCGGGTGAAGATCAACGTTGACGTGGTACGCTTGTGGTCACAGGTCTTGCGGCGATTGCCGACGTCGCGGCTGGTGCTCAAGGACCGCGCGTTTTCGTCGCCGGACACGTGCGAGCTAACGCGTGCCCAGTTTGCGAACAACGGTGTCGCCGGCGATCGTCTGCAACTGCTGCCGCGGTCAGAGTCTATGCGTGACCATTTGCGGCGGTATTCACGGATCGACGTTGCATTGGATCCGTTCCCCTACGGCGGGACGACGACCACATGTGAAGCCTTGTGGATGGGCGTGCCGGTGTTGACGGTGCGCGGCAATTGTTACGTCGGGCGGATGACGTCGAGCATTCTGACGCAGCTCGACCTGACGGGGTTCATTGCCGATTCCCCGGAGGACTTTGTGCGCCGGGCGGTTGCCTTGGATGGGCAGACCGACTGTCTGGCCGATTTGCGGCACGAGCTGCGCTCGGTGTGTGCTGCTTCGCCGCTGTGTGACGCTGCGGGATATGCGGCGGAGTTAGAAGGTGTCTACCACTCGATGTGGCGACGGTGGTGTGCTGAGCAGTCACCGATTCATGCTGCTGCGAATTAAGCTGCTGCTTCCGACGGGGGATCATTCAACGGGGAACCGTACTTCGTCGAGGCAGAGAGCGTTTTTCCCGCGCCGTTGGAGAGGTGCGTCGCCTGCTCGATGCGGAGGATGTGTTCGCTCAAATCATCGATGCGCATTTCGACCGTTGATGTCGTCTGTTCCATGCCTCCGGAGACGAGAGTCACGATCCCCAGGAACAACAGCATCTGCCCGGCAGTGAGGACTAGCCAGCCCATCGGCGCGTAGTGCGGTTTGTTGCCGAAGAATCCCCATAATACAAACGTGGCGCCGATGGTCACGCTCAACACGCCGATGTAGGCGAGTATTTGTCCCAGCACCATCAGCGACCCGCCGCTCCGTTTGGCCGTGCGAGGGGGACCTTCTTTTTTGTCTGACTTTTTTGTAGGCACTTCGGCATTGGTTGTCGAGTCGGTGGCGGAGCTGGCTTCACTCAATGGTTCGGCGGCTTTCGATTTGGGGGCAGGAGCGATTGGGGGAGTGTCTGCGGTCTTGGTCGCCGTGGCGGCAACGGTGCGTTTCGTCGGGGTTGAGGCGGTCAATTCCGCCGTTGTGAGCGGGAGCGTGCGCGTCATGGCGAATTGGCGGTCCAAATCCTCACTGAAGGCGGGGTCGCTGATTTGATTCAACGCATCGGCTGCGGAGGATGACGCGGAGTCTTCGCCGCCCTGCTTGCCCAGAACGGGACCGTAGGGGTCGAGGATTTCGTCACTGGCCCAGCGGGCCAGCAACTCCTTGGGGTTCTTTGGCATGGTTTTCCCCTCCGTGGGCAACGAACGCTTGGCCGTGATTTCGTTTCCACAGGCGGCGCATGTGACTTTTGTGTGATCTGCCGTAGCTTGGCCGGCGACGTCCGCTTGGCAATGTCCGCACCACATCCTTGTGATTCCGATTCAACAAACGGTCAAGAATTTGGGAGCCGAAATGGCGTTGAAATGGCGGAACGGCGGGGAGTTTATGTCACCGGGAATAAATGCGGTGTGGTTCGTTCCGAGATACGGCAATTCGACGGAATTCCGCGCGTCCCGCCCTCGATCGGCTAGGGATTATCCATAGACGCTCAATCTACGCAAGACCGGTTCGCGGCCAGCGGCAAGTGTCGAACATCTCTCACTGCAAATCACTCCGGACTTTGGTTGGTTCAGAGGCAGACCAACTGTTGCCCGTCCCCTTGCGAGCGGTCTCAGAGCCCGCTAATCTCCTATCCGCAAAGTCCATCCATTGGAAACCGGCAGGGGCAGCCGCGGCGGTGGTTCTGCGCGCGGCCAATCGTGACTTTCGGCCGCAAAATGTTGCAAACAGACTAGTTACAGCCCAAAACCCTGCAATAATTTGATCTCGGACGCGCGCTACCTTATCTCATTAGCGTCGCCTAGGCACAAAAACCGTGGCGGCTACGCCATATGACTGTTCCCTATGCCCAGTGCAAATCCTAACGATGTCCGAATCGTGATTACCGGGATTGGTCTGACCGCTCCCAACGGGAACGATCTACCCTCGTATCGGGCGAATTTGCTCAACGGGACATCGGGCGTCATCCCGTATGAGACGCGGTACGTTGGGGAAGTCTTGGCGGGGGTTTGCGATTTTGACGAAACGAGGTATCAGCGGCGCAAGGAAGTCCGCCGAGGGACACGGGCGGGTTCAATTTCGATTTATTGTGCTCAAGAAGCCGTGGCAGATAGCGGCTTGGGCTGGGAAACCCTCCCGAAGGACCGTGTCGGCGTCTATATCGGCATCACCGAGCACGGCAACGTCGAAACCGAGAACGAAATCTATGAGATTTCGCAGTTTGACTACGATACGAAGTTCTGGTCGCACCACCACAATCCCCGCACCGTGGCGAACAATCCAGCCGGCGAGGTGGCGCTGAGTATGGGGATCACCGGACCGCACTATACCGTGGGTGCCGCCTGTGCGGCGGGCAACGCGGGCTTCATCCAGGGGCTGCAGATGCTGAGGTTGGGTGAAGTAGATCTGGCGATCGCCGGGGGGGCTTCGGAAAGCATCCATACGTTCGGCATTTTCGCCAGTTTTGCCAGCCAAGGTGCTCTGGCGCGGCATGAGGATCCGACGCGGGCTTCACGGCCGTTTGACCGCGACCGAAACGGGATTGTGGTTTCCGAAGGAGGGTGTTTGTTTACCCTGGAGCGGTTGCCCGATGCACTGGCTCGCGGTGCGAAGATTTACGGCGAAATCGTCGGTCACGCCATGAACACCGATGCCACGGACTTCGTGTTGCCAAACTCGAGCCGTCAGGCGGAGTGTATGCGGCTGGCGCTCTCGCGGGCCGGTCTGGGGCCGGAAGACATCGACATCGTCAGCAGCCACGCCACGGCGACTGAACAGGGGGACATTGAGGAATGCAAAGCGCTGGCATTGGTTTTCGGTGATTTTCCCCGGGTGGCGATCAACAACACGAAAAGCTTCACCGGGCATGCCATGGGAGCAGCCGGGGCGCTGGAGTTGGCGGGGAATCTGCCTGCCTTTCAGGACGGCATCGCGCACGCTACAATCAATGTCGACAATCTGGATCCGAAATGCGGGTTGCCGCAAATTGTCGTCAACACCCCCCGCAAAATGGACAAGGTCGACGTGATCTTGAATAACTCCTTCGGCATGCTGGGTATCAACTCGGTGCTGATTGTCAAACGGTATCAAGCGGGCTAGGTGGCAAGGTCTCGCCCGCGACCTCGCCCCGGTGGCCTTTGAGTCGCGTGCCCAAAACGGCACGAGCAAACAGGAATTTGGAGCTGTTGAATGAACCCGGAAGAAATCAGGCAAGCGATCCTCAACATCCTAAACCGCATCGTGCCTGACGAGGACTTGTCGCAATTGGACGATTCGGTATCGTTCCGCGAACAGATCGAACTCGACAGCATGGACTTTCTCGACATCGTGATGGAATTGCGCAAGCAATATCGCGTGCAGATTCCCGAAGAGGACTACGTGCATCTGGACACGATGGAAGGTACGGTCAACTACCTCACGCCATTGATGCGGGACATTCAAAGTCCGGCCTAACGTTTCGTACAGGCCGAAGCGCAGGGGGCATTTTCGTAACCGCCGAACACTGGCGGACAAGCCGCCAGTGGCACCCTCAAATTCTAGCTCTTAAATAGCAATCGGGACCACTCGACGGCTTTTGCCGCGACCGAGCCAATTTCTTTTGTGATATCGTTGCTGAAATCGCCGTGCATTACGATACCGTCATCATCGGAGCCGGCATGTCCGGACTGGCGGCGGGGATTCGGCTGGCCTACTACGGCCAAAGCGTGTGCATCCTCGAGCGGAACACCACCATCGGCGGGATGAACTCATTCTATCGGCTCCGCAATCGCAACTACGACGTCGGCATGCACGCCGTCACCAATTATGCGCCGCCGGGCAGTAAGGTGGGTCCGCTAAGCCGTGTATTGCGGCAGCTTCGCTTTCGCTGGGATGACTTTGATCTGCGGCCGCAGGTCGAATCGCTGGTCGCGTTCGGCGATACCCGGTTGCGGTTTTCGAACGACTTTCAGCTATTTCTCGACCAGGTAACGGCCGTCTTTCCCGCGC
>CALFYU010000147.1 GCA_937952455.1 uncultured Planctomycetaceae bacterium | reverse complement strand
CGCCGCGAGTTGCCCGGACGCACGATTGATTCCGATGCCGTGTTCACCGAATTGGCGGCGACGCCGATTTCATGGACCGCGTCCAAGCCAGCTGCTACGCGGGTCTCGGACAAACAACTCTATTGATTCTGCTGTTGGTCATTACCGCCTCGGCAAGGTTTCAGGACCTGCTTCCCCAACCGGGAGAGTGGGGAACGGACGCCCGCGCCGCCGTCTGGGGACTGTTCGCCAGCCTGCTGCCGGTGTGGGGCGTCAGCCTGTTGATCGAACCGCTGCGAACCTCGGACAACGGCCACGCCTTCGTCCGCGCGCTGCAGGACCATCCTACCGCCCCAACCATCGCCTGTATCTCCGTCGCCGTGTTGGTCGCCGCACCGCTTTGTGAGGAGCTGCTGTTTCGCGTGATCCTGCAAGGCTGGCTGCAAGACCGAGTCGCCCCCGCCACGGCCGTCGTCGCCGTCGCGGTCGCCTTCGCCGCCATTCATATGAATTCCTGGCCCGACCCCCTCCCGCTGGTCCCTCTTTCGCTGATCCTGGGCTATCTCTACTACCGCCGCCGCAGTTATCTGTCCAACGTCTTGATGCACGCGCTATTCAACGGCATGAATTTGCTGTTGGCCCTCGGCTCTGATGCGGCCACGTGAACGGCATCGCGTGTGAATTCTTCAGAAAAACGTTTGATGGATGGGATACGTTGCCTTTTCTTCTGGTAAAGTAAACCTCACCGTAGGGCAGGCTCCTGCCTGCCATCCAAACCGCCCCGCAAAAACAGGCAGGCGAGAGCCTGCCCTACGGCTTCGTCGGGATCATCATCTCAATTAAGGCATTCTACCAGGTATGAAACACTTGTTGTCGATCGTCCTATTTCTCGCGTCTCTCCTCACCGCCACGACGGCCCGAGCCGAACGGCTGGTCTTGGTCGGTGCCTCGTACGGCAAAAATCTCCTTGCCCTCTGCGATGGCGACGGCAACGTGATTTGGTCGCATAAAACCGCCGGGCCGAGCGAGGGGCATGCGGGGCATCATGACGTGCACCTGCTGCCCAACGGCAATATCTTGTTCCATGATAGCTGGACCAAACTGACCGAGATGACCTTGGACAAGCAGGTCGTCTGGACCTACGACTCCGCCACGATGAACGGCAATGAGGGCCGGCGGGTCGACGTGCATGCCTTCGCCCGCTTGCCCGGCGGCCTAACGATGATCGCCGAAAGCGGCGTGGGGCGGATCATCGACGTCGACCGCGACGGCAAGATCGTGCATCAAATTCCCCTCAGACCAGGCGGCACGCAGTCCACGCGGCTGGTGCGGATCACGCCCCAGGGCACATACCTCGTCTGTTCCGAAGACCCCGGCGTCGTGATCGAATACGATCGTGAGGGAGAAGTCGTCTGGGAATACCCGATAAGGACCCGCGTCTACGGCGCGATTCGCCTGCGCAACGGCAACACGCTGATCGCTTCGGGCAACGGCCACAGCGTGGTTGAAGTTTCGCCCGACAAACAAGTCGTCTGGAAAGTCAAAGACAAGGTGCCCGGCACCGACGTGGAACTCCACTGGATGACCTGCCTGCAGGAATTGGACAACGGCAACTTCGTCGTCGGCAATTGCCACGCCGGTCCGGACAACCCGCAAATCTTCGAAATCGACCGCGACAAGAACATCGTCTGGCAATTCGACGAGTACGACTTGGTCGGCAACGGCCTCGCCTGCTGGAAAATCCTCAACGACAATCAATCCGCCCTGGTCCGCAAGAAGCTCGCTGAAATCAAAACCAAGTGACAGGTTTTTTTGGCCACAGAGCGGCTGTATTGCCGTCAAAGAATCCTGCGAGGCTGCCCGTGGGGTATTTCTTCACTAAAGCCTTTAGCCTTTGAACCGCGCCGTCGCGATTCTGTTATCGTTGGCAGAGCTACGTGAACGGTCAACCTAAAATCGGCAAACCACCATCCGGCACGTGTTGGTATTCGCGCGTCACAATCGTGCCGATCAGCGTCGTTGCCGTGCAGTCCTCGATCCGCACGCGGGCGGTGTTGCCGGTCAGGCGGCGATTGCCGTCAAAGACCACGATGCGGTCGCAGCGGGTGCGGCCGGAGAGTTGGGTTTGCGGCGCGGTCTCATCGTCCCCCGCTTTGACGGCGTTTTTGCTGGGGCCTTCGACCAGCACGTCGTATTCGCGGCCGATGCGGGCGGCGTTGTCCTCTTCACTGATTTGATTCTGCAAATCGAGCATCTCGTTGTTGCGGCGGCGCTTGGTCTCTTCCGGAATGTCGTCCAGCATGATCGCGTCCGCCTTCGTGCCGGTGCGGGCGCTGTACTTGAAGATGAAGCTGTTCTTGAACCGGAACTCGCGAATCAGATCAAGGCTTTTTTGATGCGACTCCTCGCTTTCACCGCAAAAGCCGACGATAAAATCGCTGGAGACCGCGCAGTCGGGTACCGTCTGGTGAATGCGGTGCATCATTTCGCGGTACTGCTCGACCGTGTAACCCCGCTTCATCCGCTTGAGCATCTCGTCGCAACCCGATTGCGCCGGGACGTGCAGATAGTGCGCGACCTTCGGCAGATCGCGAACCGCCTGCAATAGATCATCGGTCATGTCGCGGGGATAATTGGTAACGAATTTGATCCGTTCCAAACCGGGCGTGTCGTGAAAACCGGCGATCAAATCGGACAGCCGATGTTGCCGGCCGTCCTCGGTATGCCGATAGCTATTGACCGTCTGGCCTAAAAGCGTGACTTCCTTGACGCCTTCGTCGGCGAGTTGGCGAACCTCCTGCACGATATCCCGCGGGGCGCGGCTTTGTTCGGGGCCGCGGGTCATGGGGACCACACAGTAGGTGCAAAACTTGTCGCAGCCGATCATGATCCGCACATACGCCTGAAACGCCGAAGGCCGCATTTCGGGATCACGGAGCGGATCGTAGCTTTCAAAACTGTCGGCGACTTTTTGCCGCGTGGCATCGCGGCGGGCGAGGCTGACCGCCATCTGCCGCTCGCGGTTCGCGCGGGCTTCGTCAATCAACCGCGGAATCTCCGACAGTTGTCCCGTCCCGACCACCAGATCGACGTGCGGCGCTTTCTGGAAGATCAGCTTTTGATCCTTTTGAGCCATGCAGCCCATCACGCCGATCACTTGATCGGGCCGGGTCCGCTTGCTGTACTTCAACCGGCCCAAAGCGGAGTAGATTTTGTGCTCGGCATGTTCGCGGACGCTGCAGGTGTTGAACAGCACCGTGTCGGCCTCGGCGATCTCGCCGGTCAGTTCATAACCATGTTTGCGCAGGGCAGCGACGACCAGTTCGCTGTCCAGTTCGTTCATCTGGCAGCCGACGGTCTGGATAAACAATTTGCCGTTGTGAGGGGCCGTGGCCGCCGAGGAAGTCATAGAGTTTTCGCGTCAAACTAATAAGGAAAAAGCGGCGGGCCGGCTAGTCGATGTCACCCCGGTTTGGCGGTCGCCCGGCGGCGGCCGTCGGTTGACTTGGATGACTGCGCCGTCAGCCGCTGCTGGATCCGCAGTCGCGCCTGGATCGCGGCACTCCGCCGAGCATGTCCGCGGTGATTGGCCATCAGCGTCGTCAACGATTTCAACGCCAGGATCGACGCCACAGCATACAGACCCAATTGCCATAACTCCATGACGTCCTCCTTGAATTTCGTCATGATTCGCCGGATTCCATGCGATTTGCACGATAACACAGCACGCGGAGTGCTTCAAGACGAGGTCCGCGCCGGTGGGATTGGATGCGGGTTGTGCAATCGGCTAACATACCCCCCTTTCCGCTACCAATACGCTTCTTTCGTCCGAATGATGGCAAAAATGACTTTGGCCGACCATAAGGAACCTGCAACAGACGCCGCCCCTTCCGCGGACGACATCGCCGACGCCATCGCCGTGCTCGAACAACTGGCCGCCGATCGCAGCTTGCTCGCGTTGTTGTCGCAGGAGGAAATGCACCGGTTGATGCGTGCCGCCGAGGGCGTGGCGGTGCCCGATCGCGTGTCCCGAATGAAATTGCGGCGGGCGATCCAAAAACGGGAAAAGGCCGAATTGGCGCGGCAGAAAGCGGAAGACGAAGCGCTGCTGGCTCAAACCGGTATCCGCAAACAACAGGCCCCCAAACGGATCAAACAGGCCTGCGCCCCGGCCCCCTTTGAGCCTGAACCGCCGCCCAGCTGCGAACCGTCCGACGACCAGTTCGGTCCGCGGCTGCAAGTCCCTCGGAGTTGTTACATCTGCAAACGGGATTACGACCGTGTTCACTGCTTTTACGATTCGATGTGCCCGGACTGTGCAGCGCTCAACTGGACCAAACGGAACCAAACGGCCGACTTGTCCGGCCGGTATGCGCTCGTCACCGGCGGCCGAGTGAAGATCGGTTATCAAGCGGCGCTGAAATTATTGCGGGCCGGTGCCCATGTCGTCGTCACCACGCGGTTTCCCCGTGATGCCTCAGCGCGATTTCTGGAAGAAGCCGACAGCGGCGCTTGGAAAGACCGGCTGCAACTTTACGGCATCGATCTGCGGCACACCCCGAGCGTCGAATTGCTGGCCGATCATCTCGTCGCCACGCTGCCCCGACTCGACTTTCTTTTGAACAACGCGTGCCAAACCGTCCGTCGCCCGCCGGGGTTTTATGCCCACCTCATGGAGGGCGAAACGCGGTCGCTGGCATCGTTGCCAACAGCGGCGAAACCGTTGCTGGCAGGCTACGAAAAACTGCGCCGCGAAGGTCTGTCCGGTCCCACGAACGGCAAGCCGCTCCCGGCGCAAGTCCGCGACAGTCTGGCCGGCATCCAGCGCGCAGCGGAGTTGTCGCAGATTCCCTTGGCACCCGGCGACAAAACCAATGGATCCGACATCTTCCCGGCGGGGCAATACGATCAGGACCAGCAACAGGTCGACCTGCGTACGATCAACAGTTGGCGGTTGCCGTTGGCCGACGTGCCGACGGTGGAGTTGTTGGAGGTGCATCTCGTGAATGCTGTCGCGCCGTTTATTCTCAACGCCCGCCTCAAACCGCTTATGCTCCGCGTGCCGACACGAGATAAACATATCGTCAACGTCTCCGCCATGGAGGGGGTGTTCTACCGCGCTTATAAAACCGACAAGCATCCGCACACGAACATGGCCAAAGCGGCGCTGAATATGCTCACGCGGACCTCCGCCCAGGACTACGTCGCCGACGGCATCCACATGAACAGCGTCGACACCGGATGGATCACCGACGAAGACCCCGCCGACATCGCCGCCCGCAAACGCGAGGAACTCGGCTTCCACCCCCCGTTGGACACCATCGACGCCGCCGCCCGCATCTGCGACCCAATCTTTGCGGGGCTTTTGACCGGCGAGCATCTGTGGGGGAATTTCTTGAAGGATTATCAGGTTGCGAATTGGTGATCTGCGGATTGTTGCCATAGCAATTAGCGTGCCGCACAATCTTCTCCGATCGCGAAAAGGCAATGGGCGGCCAATCGGAATTCTTGGCCGAAGGCCATTTTTCAACATAGCCTGGGGCAACGCCCCAGGACTTCGGGTAACATCTAATGTGCTTTGGCCGTAGGCCATAATCACCCAAGCGCCCCGTTTGTATCGAGACGACCATGCCCCAGTCGTTCACGAAGTTGTATTCCCATTTGGTGTTCAGCACGAAGAATCGCCAACCGTGTCTTGATGGAGAGATACGACCTCGTGTGCATGCCTAATTGGCGTCTGCCATGCGGAATCTCGATTCCAACTATGTGGTGGCAGGCGGTGTCGCCGACCATGTCCATATCCTATTCGAAATGGGCAAGATGCGTGCACCGGTCGAAATCGTTGAGCAGGTAAAGCGGGAATCATCCAAGTTCATTAAAACGCTTGGCCCGCAATACAGCGGATTTTATTGGCAGCGCCGTTATGCAATGTTTTCGGTGAGTCCGACACATTGCGACAATGCCGAAAAATATGTGCGCAATCAGGAAGGTCATCACCGTAGGAAATCTTTTCAGGAAGAGCTTCGCGAATTCTTGAACCGGTACAATATTCCGTACGACGAGCGTTACCTTTGGGATTGAAGTGCGATGTGAACATGGCCTTCAGCCAACGAGGATTGGCGTCGCATAACCTCCTGGGGCGTTGCCCCAGGCTATGGTGGAAAAAAGGCCTTCGGCCAATACCTCCGATTTCCCGCCGATTGTTTTCTTCGTGATCATAGGTACTTGTCGCGGTCTCGAATTCACAAACCCAACGTCCCCACCCAATCTTGGCCGAAGGCCACAGGCACGTGCGACAATAACGTCGCCTACAAACAATTGCCCCGGCCAATCAGATCCCCCAACCGCATGCAATCCCCGCGCAACCCCAACACGCCCGCCAGGTGCCGCATCCACACGATCAACCCCCGCACCGGGTGAAAATACAATTCGTGCAGCGCCTTCTGCGTCTTGTTGCCGACCTTGGCCGCGTATTGGTCGTTGGGCAATTGAAAAAACGTGTGTAATTGAAAACTGCTCGCCCCACGCAGTGCGTATTCGAGGGCCATCTTGCCGCTGTTGATGTCGCCGGTGGCCGACCAGGGCAGGGGGGGCGCCGTCTCGGACTGAAAGCGAGTCATCACGCGCAGGTTGCGGTCGCTCAGATCCGGTCCGCCGTACGCAATGCCCCGCTTGCCGTCGAATTCGCGGTGGAGATCGAACAGGCGGTTGCCGTACACGAAAAAATCGGCGCGGTCTTCCGCAGCATGAATCGTGCGGAGCATTTCCAGTTGAAATTCGTCGTCGAACAACGCGTTGAAAATTTTTAACCCCACACGAACCTGCGCCGCGTCGTCCGTCGCGTCGCGAATCAAACGCGGAACGGTCGTCAGCCATTCCAGAATCTTCGCCTGTTGCGCTGCACGGTCGCTGCCGGCCAGGGTGGGGCTGAAATCCTTTTCCAGCGGCATCGGCCCGCTGCCGGCGGATTGCCAGGCTTTCAACATCCGGGCGGTCGTATACTGGTATTCGCTTTTCTTCCAAAAATCCTCATCCGGCGTCGGCAGATGATATTTGCAGGAAGGAACGATCAGCGTATTTCGCCCGGTCGCGATTCGTAGAGCATCGTGAATCAGTTGCAGATACTCGTCAAACGTCCCCCACCAGCCGCGGCCTTTCCAACTCACTGTCCAACCGGTTGCGCCCGACTGGCCGGTGATCGGTTCGACCACCATCCGGGCCTCTTTGACGGCCCAATCCTGCATGGCTTGCGCGCCGGTTTCGTCTTGAGCGATCACCGTCTTGAGCACGACAAACCCCAGCCCGGCTTGTACGTCCTCCTCCACCTGCCGGGCGGTCATCGAGAGTTGCCCAGAGGCCTTGCCAAACGGATTGGCGATCGGCAGCCCCGCATAGGTTGTGGAGACATCGAGCTGATACCGTTCCGCTAAGTATGCTTCAAGATTCTCCGGCAAGCCCTGCGTCGCAAACTCCTGATAATCCCGCGCCACCGCCTCACGCAGCGAGGACAAGACATCAGCGTGTTGCGGAAGCAAGTACGGTTGAGCGTTCTTGTTGCTTTGCGGCATTGCTGTTCCTCAGGCCGACTTCGTCTCGCAATCGAAAATACGGCGCTATATAGTCAGAGTAACCACTGTCTGCCGGGATTGGCAGTCTGGCAGCGGATCAGAGCACGATAGGCACCGGTCGATGAGAATTGCATTTTCCACATTGGGAACGCCGCAATGGACGTGGGCGCAATTGCTGGAACGCGGCAAAGCGTACGGTTACGACGGCGTCGAGATTCGCCTGCTCGAAGGGGACACCGAACTATTGGGCCGCGAGGAGTTTCAGCCGGCTCAGTTGCCGCAGCGGCGCGAGGAATTGGCGGCGGCCGAGTTTCGAGTGTGCGGCCTGGCCTCGTCTGTCCGTTTTGACTATCCCGATTCCGCGGAACGAAAACAACAACATGAAATCGGCTGCCGCTACATCGATTTGGCCGCGGAGTTGGGTGCCGAATTTGTACGGGTTTTTGGCGATACGCTCCCGCCGGCCGAAGACGAGGCGAATCGCGACAAGGTGATTTCGCAGGTGGCGGCCGGTCTGACGTCGCTGGCCGAGTACGGCATCGAGCGCAACGTCCAGGTGCTGATTGAGACGCACGGGGACTTCTCCGATTCGCGGGCCATGCAGGCCATGATGGAACAAGTCGAATGCGACAACGCCGGCGTCCTGTGGGACACGCACCATCCCTGGCGGTTTTGCGGAGAACAGTTGTCGAAGAC
>CALFYU010000146.1 GCA_937952455.1 uncultured Planctomycetaceae bacterium | reverse complement strand
GGCGACCTGGCGGCGCATGAGCGTGTGTTCGGCGAGATAAACCGAACTCATGCCACCGGTTCCCAGCAGCGTCAGCAGTCGGTACTTGCCCAAGAAGAATCCGCGGTGCTTGCCTTGCAGCAGTTTTTCGGCCTGCCAGCGCGTGATGAACTCTTCCTTGATGGCTTGCACCGCGATGACGCGGGGGCTATTCACGGCGATCCCCTCGGCCCTCCACCGCGCGACGGCGGCGTCCAACTGATCGGCATCGACCAGTCCGCTTTGCTTGAGCATCCCGATCAAAGCGTCGGCGGTGAGTAGCGTAGCCATAGGAAATCGCGCGGATAATTTGGGGACTCGAACTAAGCGCAAAATGCCATCGCTTCCCGCCGACCGGCGAATCGGCAGGATCACGTTTTTTTATCGGCACTTGTCTCCAAATTACCAATCAGCAGGAGTTGTGACTAGGGAGAACTGCACATTCGGCCGGCAACTGCCTATACTTCGGTCAACGGCGCAGATTGCGCGAGGTCGGGCAAGCGGCCGATTTGCCGATTCTCCCGCATCATCACACACAGCGGTCATTTGATTTTCATGTGAGTGGTCCATTGAGCGACGAGCGTTCCAGAAGTGTGGTCGGGGCTGTGGCGCTCTACCTGGGCGTGGGGCTGCTGGGTTTGTCGCTCATTCATGCGACGTATGGGTTGTCCTGGTCGATGCCGGCATCCTGGTATCGCGATCAGCCAATGTGGGGCGGATTGTCGTTCTTGCTGATCGGAATCGGCTGGTGGCTGTTGAGGCGCACCCGGCCTCAGCGCACCGCCTGGAAACCGACCAAGCCGGGCCGGCGGTTCAATCACGTGACGGTCTATACGCGGGCCGGTTGTCATCTGTGCGACGACGCCTTGGCGCTGCTGGATGAATATCGATCGTATCTGCCGCCGGTCGAGGAGGTCGACATCGACGGCGATCCGCAGCTTCAAGGGCGATTCGATACCTGCGTCCCCGTTGTGGAAGTGGATGGCAAAGTACGTTTTCGTGGCAAGATCGACGAAGTGCTGCTTCGACGCCTGATTGAGGGTGCTCCGCCGCATGTTTAATCGATCATGTGACGATCCAGTAATGCGATCAATCCTTGCCGCCGATCATCGTGCCAATCGCACTGGCGGACAAGCCGCCAGTGGCACCCAACGCAGTGGCACGCAAATGCAGTGATACTCAGAGGTATGATGAGACCCGGACCGCATGACGATGAAGACACTCGGCATTTTCGTCAAACAACCGATCGCCGGTCGTGTCAAGACGCGGTTGGCGGACGACATCGGTTCGCAGCAGGCCGCCACAATCTACGGGTCTTTTATTGAAGATATCGTTGCGCGGTTCCGGTCATGTGCCGATCGCCGGCTTTTATGTTATGCCCCGGCGGAGGGAACAGCGTATTTTCAGGAACTGGCGGGGGCTGCCTATGAGTTGTGGCAGCAGCCGGAGGCGGAGCTGGGCGAACGTCTTCGGTCGTTTTTCGCTGACCAATTAGACGACACAACTGCACGGGTGATTGTGATCGGTTCGGACAGTCCGACATTGCCGCGAGAATACGTCGAGCGTGGGTTTGATTTGTTGGACGATGCGGATTGCGTGGTTGGCCCGGCGACCGACGGCGGATATTATTTAATCGGCATGCGCGGCCGTCTATTGCCGATTTTCGCAGGCATCGCCTGGAGTAGTGCGGCGGTGTTGGAACAGACCGTTTCGCGAATTGAGGCGTGCGGTGCAAAACTGGCTCTGCTGCCGGTGTGGTACGACGTCGACACGCTGGATGACCTGCGGCTATTGCGGGGGCACGTGCGGGCATTGCGTCGGACGCAAAGTCCGTTAAACTTGGACGCGGTCGCCCGCACACTAGAGAGGTTAACGGACGACGAAATCTAACCCTACGACCATGTCTATGCGGCATTAGTTCCCCGGAATAACCGACTTCCGGCGGGAGACGAGAATGGCATTTGAAATCAGCGACCAGCCGTCCCGGGTTCTGATCGCCGACGATAATATTCCCAACTGCGAATTGCTCGACGCCTATTTGGCGAACGAAGGGTACGAGATCGCCATGGCCCACGACGGCCAGGCGGCGTTGGACCACGTGGCGTCCGCACAGCCCGATTTGATCCTGCTGGACATCATGATGCCCAAAATGAGCGGGTATGAAGTCTGCCAGCGTCTCAAAGAGGATCAGGGGACCTGCGACATCCCGATCATTATGGTGACGGCGCTCAATGAAATGGGCGACATCGAAAAGGCGGTCAATGCCGGAGCCGATGATTTTCTCACCAAACCGGTCAATCAACTCGAACTGCGGACGCGGGTCCGTTCGCTGTTACGCGTGCGGCATCTGACCAACGAGCGGGATCGGTTGCTGGCTTACCTCTCCGAAGTCGAAGCGCTGCGCGATAAGAATCCGTAGCGTCGCGCCGAATCTAAGACTTGGGGTGCCAATGGCGGCTCGTCCGCCAGTGCCGAGTGAGAACGGGTGTTAATTGGCGAAGCACTGACAGAGCCGGTGGCACACGAATCCCAAAAGTGCCATCATGCACGAGTGACGCTTTGGGCAGGTCGGAACAAGCCGCAGACCTCGTCGTTCCCCATAACTTGTCTTGAAGTGCGTGGACGCCTCCGACATTGTCGGCGGGATTTTTTTGTGTTCAGCCCCTTGGGTGATGTCATGTCGGAGTCGGACAGCCAAGTCAATACGCAAGTAGAAACCGATGACGGCGCAGTTGATTCCGTGGCTGGGTTGCCGGCGGTCGTGATCAAGAAGCGGCGGGCGCTGCCATTTTTTTCCCGACATCCCTGGGTCTTCGCCGGGGCGATTGCCCGCGTCGAGGGAGAGCCGCCGGCCGGCGCGGAGGTGCAGGTCGTCTCCGATCGCGGCGAGTTCATCGCGCGGGGGCTGTACAATCCGCGCAGCAACATTCGCGTCCGGCTTTATAGTTGGCAAGCCGGCGTTCCGGTCGATGAATTGCTGATTGCTCAGCGGCTCGATGCGGCGCTCGCCTTGCGGCATCAGATTTTACACCTAGAAAGCGGCCCGGAGTCGGCCTGCCGATTGGTCTCCAGCGAGGCAGACGGGTTGTCCGGATTAACGGTCGACCGCTACGGCAAGTGGCTGGTCGTGCAGTTAACGAGCCTGGCGTTGGCTGCACACCGTGAGCTGATTGTCAAGTTGCTCAAGCAGAAGTTGTCGCCGTCGGGGATTTTCTTGCGGACGGAGAAAGGCATCCGCGAAGCCGAAGGGCTGACACAGACCGATGGATTGCTGGACGGCGTCGAACCGCCTCAGCCGATGTTCATTGAGGAAAACGGCGTGCGGTACGGATTGGATTTGCGGCAGGGACAAAAGACCGGTTTTTATCTCGACCAGCGCGACAATCGCGCGGCGTTTGCAAAATACACCCGCGGCCGGAAGGTCCTGGATCTGTTTTGTTATACAGGCGGATTCGGGCTGAGCGCGCTAGTCAACGGCGGCGCCCGCGACGCACACGGCGTCGACGCGTCCGCGACAGCGTTAAGAATCGCGGCGGCGAACGCGGAACTCAACGGCGTCAGCAACCGGGTGACGTTTGAAAAAGCCGACGTGTTCCGCCTGTTGGAGCAAATGCCGGACACCGGGAAGCGATACGGGGCGGTCGTGTTGGATCCGCCCAAAATGGCGCGGCACCGTAACGCTGTGCCCTCGGCGCTGAAGGGCTATGCCCAATTGAATCGCGCGGCGATGGAACTGTTGGAACCTGACGGGATCTTGGTCACCTGCAGTTGTTCGGGATTGGTCACCCGCGAAGATTTCGAAGCGATGCTGGCCAAGTCGGCCATCGACGCGGGGCGCCGGGTGCAGGTCCTGGAATCGCGGGGGCCGTCGGCCGATCACCCGTTGTCGGTGTTCTGTCCGGAGAATCATTATTTGAAGTGTTTGATTTGTCGGGTGGAATGAGTCAGCAGACCGTTGATAGAGGGGCGCCACTGGCTCTGCCAGTGCAAATTGGTATGTGTGCGATAATTGCAAAGCACTGGCAGAGGCAGTGGTACCCGACTCATGGTTCAGCCGCGTCGAGTACGACGGCGGAGCCGTCGGTTTGGGGTTTGATTGGCGATGGTGAGATCGTATGATTGATCCAAATGTGTGAATGCTTTGATGACGTCACGCTGCGCCGCCGGGGAGGGAGATGCTCGGGTTTTATTCGGGAAACGATCGGACTTGCGGCGGGATTTCCCGGCGGGAGATCTTGCGCATCGGCGGGATTTCCGGGCTGGGGCTGAATCTGCCGAATTGGCTGCGGCAACGTGCGCTGAGCGACGAATCAGCGCGGCCCAAGGACGTGAATTGTATCTTCTTGTGGATGCTGGGCGGCCCGAGCCAGATTGAGACGTACGATCTCAAACCGCACGCCCCGGTCGAAGTCCGCGGCGAGTTTGGACCGATCCCGACGTCGACTCCCGGCTTGCTGGTCAATGAATTGATGCCCAAATTGGCGCAGGCGTCGCGGCTATATTCGGTGATTCGCTCGATGACGTCGCCGATTTCGGGGCACCCGCTGGGGCATTATTTTGTGAATTCCGGCCGGCAGCAGTTGCCCGGTTTCACGCCCGCGGGATTCGGCGCCGCCGTGATGCAGCAACAAGGGGGCGCGGCGGACGTGCCCGGGTTCGTGCAGCTGGGCAAGACGTATCGCCCCGATGTGGGGAAGGGGGGATACCTGGGGCGGAAGTACGATCCGATCGAAATTCGCGAGGATCCCAACCAAGGTCCTATTGATTTGAGCAACTTCGCTCTGCCCGATACGGTCGACGTGGATCGCTTCGGCGGGCGGCAACGGTTGCTCACGGCGCTGGATGCCTATCAGCAGCGCATCGAGGCCGAGCCGCCGTTTGCGGTGGCCGATGCCTATTACGAACGGGCATACTCGATTCTGGCGTCGCCGAGAAAGAAACCGGCATTCGATTTGACCCAGGAACCGGAGAAGGGTGGCGGTGCCTACGGCCGCAACCGCGTCGGGCAACGGCTGCTATTGGCTCGGCGGCTGATCGAAGCGGGAGCGCGGTTTGTGCGGGTGCAAGGTTATGCGTTTGGTGGTTACGACACGCACTTCAACCACTGGACGACAATGCGAAAGGAGCTGCCGGTATACGACAACGCCTATGCGGCGCTGCTGCAC
>CALFYU010000145.1 GCA_937952455.1 uncultured Planctomycetaceae bacterium | reverse complement strand
ATGCGAGACGATTCGCCGGTTTCTGCGGGCCGGTCTGATTGAGGACATGACGGTCACGCGGCTGCCGGTCTTGTTGGGTGAGGGGATTCCCCTGTTTGGTGCAGTTGACCACGACGTCCGGCTCTCGCACCAATGGACCCGTACCTATGGCAACGGGTTTGTGCAGACGAAGTATCGCATCGTGAAGGAGGCTTGAGGTATCCGGGGTCAGGCTTGAGGGGAGGCCGGACCAATCAGGGCATGGGTGGCACGTTTTTTGTGATTCAGAGCCGTTTTCCGCACGATTGACGCAAATCGGGGTCGCCGTGGCCCGCAATGTGTCGGATTTTCCCTAGGTCGGATTGCAGCGGTTTCAACGATCTGTGTAGAATTCATATCAACAAAGCGCTATGTGTTGTTTGGCCCGCAAGTAACACCTCGGGCGGTTCGCCCGAAATCCGTTTGGGGAGAGGCGGCGATGTTGCGAATTGATTTGGGCAACAGCAAGAAGTACTGCGACGGAATGAGCCGCCGCAGCTTTGTGCAACTGGGCGTCGCCGGTATGGCGACCGCGAGTTTGGCTGACGTGCTGCGAGCCTCGGAAAACGCCGCATCCAACCGGCGCGACCGCTCGGTAATTCTGTTGTGGCTCGACGGCGGTCCGGGGCACTTGGACCTCTACGACTTGAAGCCCGAGGCGCCCGCGGAGATTCGCGGGATCTGGAATCCGATCCGCACCAACGTGCCCGGATTCGACATCAGCGAATTGTTTCCCAAACAAGCGCGGATCGCCGACAAGTTTTCCATCGTGCGTTCGCTCTATCACGGAACCGGCGACCACTTCGCCGGCGGACATCGCATGTTGACCTCCAAAGACATGGGGGTCAGCGGTGGCGACAACACCGGCAAGTTTCCTTCCCTCGGTTCGGTGATCACGCGCGAGTTGGGTTCGCGTAGTCCCGGCATTCCCAGTTACATCAGCGTACCGGTCGCCAGCAGCATCGGACTGCGTCCCGGATATTTCGGCGGAAACTGGTTGGGTGTGCAGCATGATCCGTTTCAAACCGAAGGGGACCCCAACAAGGACGATTTCCAAGTCCAGAACCTGAATCTCGCTTCAGGGTTGACACTATCGCGGCTGGAGGATCGCCGGGGGCTGTTGTCGGAGTTGGACAAGATTCCCCGCAATGCCGAAAAGACGGCGACCTACAACGCCATGGACCGCTTCGACCGCAGCGCGTTCGAGTTTGTCTCCGGCAAACGGGCACGTGAGGCGTTTGACCTGGGGAGAGAGGATCCGCGCATCCGCGATCTGTACGGGCGGCATTCCTGGGGCCAAAGCACGTTGCTCGCCCGGCGATTGGTGGAGGCCGGTGCGCGATTCGTCACCTGCCATTTCGGTGGCTGGGACCATCACTGGAATCTCGAATCGGGCATGAACAGTTATCTGCCACTCGTCGATTCCGCCGTCTATGGCCTGTTTAAAGACCTGGACCAGCGGGGGATGTTAGAGAGCACGATGGTGGTTCTCTGCGGCGAATTCAGCCGCACGCCGCGGATGAATGACGGCGGCAACGGCGGACCGCCGCTGAGTCAGGGCACTCCCGGCCGCGACCACTGGGGCGCCTCGATGTTTTGCCTGCTGGGCGGCGGCGGCATTCGCGGCGGCCAGATCGTCGGAGCGACCGATAGCAAGGGTTATGCGCCGCTCACGCGTCCTGTGCGACCGGAGCACATTCACGCGACGATCTACGAGGCATTGGGAATCGACCCGGCGCTGCACCTATTGGACCACCGCGGCCGCCCGACCCCCGTGTTGGATGACCCGACTCCGATTTCGGAATTGCTGTAATACGCTTCCGTGCTTAGCCGTTTTCACGAGTTGATTCCGCAACGTCGACCGCGACGGCATCGAGCATCGACTGTGCGAGCGGCCCGTGGGCGGATATACGAAACGTGCGTGCAGATACGTCGGTGATGTCAATTTCGATGCGCAGCACGTCTTGGGGCAACACACCGGCGACCCGGTCGGCCCATTCGACGAGGCAGACTCCGCCGACTTCGAAATATTCATCGACCCCCAAGTCGAGAAACTCGTCAACGCTGCCCAAGCGGTAAGTATCGAAATGAAAGACCGGCAGCCGCCCGTCGTATTCCTGGATGAGAACGAACGTGGGGCTGGTGACGAGTTTCGGATCGACGCCGAGCGCCTCGGCGATGGCCCGCGCAATCCGCGTTTTTCCGGCGCCGAGATTCCCCACCAACGCAATCACGGCCCCGGCCCGGGCGCTGCGGCCGACGGCGGCGCCTAGTGCGGCCGTTTCCTCTTCGGAAGCCGACGTGAAAGTCCAAGCTGTCGGCGGAGGTGATTCGGAGCCGGACACGGCGAGACCTATTGGTTTTTTCGAGGATGGCGAGAGTGCCTATACGCGACGATTATAGCAAATGGCGATATCCCGACACCGCTAGGGGAACCACGTCGCCCGTTGCATGGCGCAATCTGATCTCGCCCCCTTCGACGACGGTGCCGATGCGGGACAGCGAGATGCCGGGCGGGGGATCGTCGAGCAGCCGCTGTCCGTCAGCGGGCGCAACGGCGAATAACAGTTCGAAGTCCTCGCCATCGGCGAGTGCGTGTTCCCAGGCGGAACGGCCGTCGTTTTCGGCGGCGGCGCGGGCCGCTTCGCTGACCGGAATGGCCGCCTCGTCCAGGATCGCGCCCACGCGGCTTTCGGCGACGATATGCGCCAAATCGGACGCCAGTCCGTCGCTGAGGTCGATCATCGCATGCAGGTCAACCCGTTCGTGCAACGCCAGTGCTTCGTTGATGCGGGGGGTGAAATCGAGATGCTTACCCGCCAGGCTGCCGCCCAGATCTCCGGTGACGAACAGGTGATCGCCCGGCTGCGCGCCGCTGCGGGTGACCGCGCCGCGTCCGGTCGCTTCGCCCAGGACGGTGATGCTGATCACTAGCGGACCTTGCCAACTGTTGGTGTCCCCGCCAGCGATTGCCACGTGGAACCGCTCGGCCATGTCGGCGATCCCGGCGTATAGCTCCTCGACGAACCCTGACGGCCGTCCGCGGGGCAAGGCGAGACTGATCACCGCCGCCAGTGGTCGGCCCGCCATGGCGGCGATGTCGCTCAGATTCACACCCAGGGCCTTGCGGCCGATTTGACGGGGCGTTGCCGGGGGAATCGTGAAGTGCACCCCCTCCATCAGCATGTCCACCGTTACGAGGCAATTCGCCGGATCGGGAAATGCCAGGGAGGCCGTGTCGTCGCCGATCCCCAGGCGGAGCCGATCGTGTGGACGCGCTTGGCTGCGAATCCAATTGATCAATTCAAATTCATGCCGGCCGGTGGACACTGAAGGCGACCTTGGATAGGGATCAGGGGTAGATGGCATCGCCTGAAATTGTAAGCTGCCTTCGCTGCACTGTGAAGCCGCGGACTGCGATGCGCCGGGTGCTGCTGCTGGCTTGTCCAGCAGTGCGCGCGATGACCAATGCGGTTAGGAGCAACGCGCCTCAATCGGCACTGGCGGGCAAGCCGCCAGATGGCACCCTCGATCGTGATCGGGTGAGAACGATTACGCGCCAGATCTGCGAAAAAACGCCGGAGCAGTGCGAACCACGGCGGCGCACTGCTCCGGCGTCGAATTGAGTCGCCGCGGCATGATCGACGAAGATGATGACGGTCCTCGTCTCACGCGGGCGGCGGGGGACTTAATCCTGCAGTGAAAGTTGCAAGGCCTTTTCGATGATCTCCTCACCGCGAATGATATGGCACTTCACCGGTGACAGTTCGCTGGCGGGGGCGTTGGGATCGATGAACTTTCGTTGTTGATTCAGAGCGTAGGTCACGTGAGTGATTTTGCAGGCTTCCCACAGGGCCAAGCCGACTACAACGTCGCCGGACTCCACGCCAATCGCGGCCGCCGGACCGCCCTGACGGACTTCAATCACCTGCAATCCGCCCTTGTAGTGTTTTTGATACTTGTTGGGCAGTTGGTTCTGGGCGACGGTGCGGAACCGCAGTCCCAAAATCCGCCAGACCATTTGCTGCGGCGTCTCTCCGTTGTTGGCGCGGGCGACGATATTCGTCAGCGGCCGTTCGCCGTTGCGTCCCACCCGGATTTTGAGGGCGACTTCGGCGTCGTTGCGGCGGACCGTGATCGGCACTTCGTTTCCGGGCGAGATGCCTAACAATGCCCGTTCAAAGTCGGCGCGATCGGAGATGGCCACGTCCCCCGCTTTGAGGACTTCGTCGCCGGCGAGCAGCCCCGCCTGAGCGGACGGGCTACCGGAGTGCGCGCCGCTGACGACCAGCTTCTTTGTTTCGGGTGTCTTGACGTCTTGCGTTTCGAGGCAGTGGTACGTCCCGAACTTTTCGTTGTCCAGCAGACGTGCGATTGTCTGCAGGGCGTCATTAATCGGAATTGTAAAGCCGATCCGCTGTGCGCCGGCGCGGATGGCGACGTTGATGCCGATCACCTCGCCGTCCAGATTGACCAGCGGTCCGCCGCTGTTGCCGGGATTGATGCTGGCGTCGGTTTGAATCAGGTTCTTGTAGCCGATTTTTTCGTTGACTTCGACGTCGCGGCCCAAGGCGCTGATGATGCCGCGGGTGATCGTGTGAGTGTATCCAAAGGCGTTGCCGACGGCGAAGACGGTCTCACCCCGCATCAGGTCGCAGGAGGTCCCAAACGGGGCCACGGGAAGCGGCTGTCCCATGTCGACTTTGATGATCGCCAAGTCGTGCCGGCTGTCGAAGGAAATGACTTTGGCGTTTGCTTGTTTGCCGTTGAGCAACTCGACGCGGATCGCGTCTTGATCGACGTTGTGAATCACGTGCTCGTTGGTGACGATGTAGCCCCGCTCGTCGACGATCACGCCGGTTCCCATCCCGTTGACTGTTTTGGGAGTGCCGAACACGGGGTCCTTGGGTTGTGTCTTTTCGGTATGGATGTTCACGACCGACTGTTCAACGCGTTGAACGGCGTTGACCAGCGGGGTGTGGCGGCGTTCGGATCCGGCGCCGTCGTTCACCAACCATACGAGGAGGAGCGCACAACAGAGTCCGGTCATTTGAATCCGTGGTTGCATAAGTCGGGTTCTTCTCGGCGCGGGGATCTCAAACCGGGGTTGCGTCCGGCAACATCCGGTTCGACGAAGGCAGTGTCATCAGACTGCAGGCGAGACTCAGATCCGTTGCATCTCGATACCAAAAGTCGGCACGATGTCCGTTACGATCTCCAATCGGCCACAAAACCCGAACTTGGTTACCCTTCCGTCAGGGGGTCGGCGCGTAGTGAATGTAGCGATTAGGTAATTCCCCAATCGCCCGAATCCATTCATCTTGAAACATTTTCCACTCAAGTCCCCAGTTGCTAAGATGGTGTTTTGATATGCGTCCGCCGCGCGATCGGATGCCGCACCCGCGGCGGTGACAAAAGGAGGCATCTCAATCGGCGCAGCAGGTCAATCCAACGCCATAGAACCTGAGACGCTGCCCCGCCTTCGGCAAAATCTCAAAACCTAAAGAGTCTCTCCATGTCACGACGCGAAAAACTCGAAGCACTTCTGGCCGAAGATCCCACTGACACGTTTCTCCAATACGGAGTCGCCATGGAATTCCGCAGCGAGGGGAATCTGGCCGTCGCTGAAGAGCGTTTTGAGACGCTTTTGGCGTCGTCGCCCGATTACGTGCCGGCCTACTTTCGACTCGGCGAACTCTTTGCGGAACAGGACCGCCAGGAGGAGGCGCGCGACGTGCTGACGCGCGGCATCGACACGGCGCGGCGCACCGGCGACCTGCATGCCGCCGGTGAGATGACGGAATTCCTAGCGGGCATCAGCGGCGCACCGTAGCCGAGTGCTCGGGCGCGAGGGAGCGATTCGAGAGGGCCGCGATCTCATTCCGCCCACGGCGGAAGCGCCTGGGTATCAATGCCGAAGATCGGGATCACTAAGAAATAGGTGACGGCCGTGATGAGCACGATGCCCAATAGGTTCAAAATAATCCCGTAGCGAACCATATCCATCACGCGGATGCGGCCTGAGCCGAACACGATCGCGTTGGGGGGCGTGGCGATGGGCAACATGAATGCGCAACTCGTGGAGACGGTCGCGGGAAGCATGATCAGGCGGGGATCGACCCCCAAGCTGACCGCGGCCGCCCCCAATATTGGCAGAAAGATCTGCGTCGTCGCCATATTGGACGTGAATTCGGTCAGAAACGTCAGCAGCAGGCAAATTCCCAGGACCATCGCCAGCGGATGGGTTCCAGCGGCATATTCGGTGAAGAGCGTTCCGAAATAGGCCGAGAGCTTTGTATTCTCAAACCCGGCGGCAATCGCGAAGCCGCCTCCAAAGAGCAGCAATAGCCCCCAGGGCAATCGCGACGCTGTTTTCCAATCCATCAAAAACCGCAGGTTCCCCTCCTCGTCGCGGCCGCCGGGCAGGCAAAACATGACGACCACCATCAACATCGCCGTGGTTGAGTCGTGCAGAAAATCATGCGTAAACGGGCCGGCAACTCCCAGGGATGTCAACGATTTCTCCAGCCAGATCGCCCATCCGTCAAACACCACGCGGTCCTGAAAGTTGAACTGCCCGCGCAGCACCCATAGACAGGCGGTCAGGAGAAAGACGCCAAACATCAAAACTTCACCGCGGGAGGGGGGGCCCAACTGTCGAATACGGCTGCGAAAAAAGTCGCGTCCCAATTCGGCCAGTCGCGGCTGTCGCGGCATCCGCCAAGTGAGCAATATCCAGGCACAAAATATGAAAAACGCCCCCAAGGGGACGAAGGCGATCATCCATTGACCGGCCGAGATTTCCGGCGCGTCTGGAAACATTTCGTCCCAAACACCGATGAATGCGATGTTTGTCGGTGTCCCCACCAATGTGGTCAAGCCTCCCATGCCGGCGGCATAGGCAATGCCTAACATCAATGCGAGCGAAAGCCGCGACAAATCAGGCGGCGACGCGTGGCCGTCTGCTGCCGAGAGCACCTCTTCGAGTGACGTGAGGATGGCCAGAGCGATCGGCAGCATCATCAACGTCGTCGCGGTGTTGCTGATCCACATCGACAAGAACGCCGTGGCCAGCATGAAGCCGAGGACAATCCGCCGCGGTCCAGTCCCGATCAAACGGACGATGTGATAGGCGATCCGTCGGTGCAATCCCCAGCGTTCGATCCCCAGCGCGATCATGAATCCGCCCATCGCCAACACGATGCTTTGGTTCATATAGGCGGCCGGGACCTCGTCGGCCCGCTGGATGCCCAACAGGGGAAATAGTGCCAGCGGCAACAAGCTCGTGGCTGCAATCGGCACCGCTTGCGTCACCCACCACAGCGCCATCCACAAGGTGACCGCCACGAGCCGCTGAGCTTCGACGGGCATTCCCTCGGGCAAAGGGCTTACGAGCACTCCCAGAAACAGCAGCGGACCGCACACCAGACCGGTTCGCCCCGCCGGTGTCGCCATCGCCTCATATGCATTGGAAGACATCGGGCTGCGGTGATTCCTATAGGCAACGATTCGCGGCGTCTACGGATGAACGAATTGGTGCCCTGAGGGGCGAACGGTGAGCACCGGACAGGGAGCTTTGCGGACGACCTTTTCGGCGTCGCTGCTGGTGAGCATATGGGCGATCGCCCCGCGGCCGTGTGTCCCCATCACGATCAGATCAATGTCGTTCTCGCGCGCGAACTTGACGATTTCCACAAAGGGCGTGCCGTGCACCCAATGCAGTTGGGCGTTGCAGCGTTTTTTGTCCTCGTCGGTCAACCAGGCGTCCAGGCGTTCCTGCGCATACTTTTCAAATTCCTCTTTCGACGGCAGCGGATAACTCTCGAACATCGGCAAATAAATCACCGGATCGATGATCACGTGCAGTAGATGCAAGGTCGCCCCGAACCGCTCGGCCAACGCGACGCCGTAGTTGGCTGCTTCCAGTCCCGGTTCGGCAAAATCGGTGGGCAAGAGGATGTTTTTCAGTTGAACCATGTCGGATATCCAAGCCCCGCTGGAGGCGATTTATGGTCGCGATTGTTCCGACACCATACCATGGCGGCATGGTATCGACCAGTCGGTTTACGCTCACGTCCGCCGTGGCGATTTGGTCTCAGCGAATCAGGACTTCATGCCATTGGTGTCACGATTTTCACTGAGAAATCGAAGCCTCTGCCGCGTTGAAAACGGCGGCAAAATCGCTTAAAATTGCGGGTGTGTTCCGGCGGGGGTTTTGCCCGACGTCCGCAACAAAATGCGAGGTGCAACTCTTTTGCCAGGAATAAGTTGCGGAAAATGGTGTGATTCAGGGGCCGTCGGCAATTGATGCATTGTGCATCGATTCGTGCCAGTGTCGCGATTCAGGGATTGATCTTCCGAGTGGCACGTCTCCGTTTGGCATTCTTTTGACCAAAGTTCTCTTGATCGTCGGCCAGCGAAATTTGAGGTCCGGCGATTTCTGGCACCGTCGAATGCGCCGTCGGTCCGTGCGTGTTGAGTTGCCGCGATAGAGGGGGCGGACCGCGATCGGATCGCCGCCGATGATTGCCGAGCGTGTTGCTTCGCCGGTTTGAAATAGTCGTTATTACGCTTCCAAGGAGGCCAGGAATTGTCAACCGGAGACGAATCGAACATCCAGCGGATGGATATTCAGGATGAGATGCGCAACAGCTATCTGACGTACGCCATGAGCGTGATCGTCAGCCGCGCGTTGCCCGACGTCCGAGACGGTCTGAAACCGTCGCAGCGGCGAATCCTGGTGGCCATGAACGACCTGAACCTAGGACCGACCAGCGGCCGGGTGAAGTGCCAGAAGATATCGGGCGATACGTCGGGAAACTATCACCCGCACAGCGGCGAAGGGGTTTACCTGACGCTGGTGCGTTTGGCGCAAGAATGGAACATGCGCCAAGTCTTGATTGACAAACAGGGGAACTTCGGCTCGTTGGCCGGTCTGCCGCCAGCGGCGGCGCGGTACACCGAGGCCCGGCTGTCGGCGGCGGCGACGGAAATGCTCGACGACATTCGCCGCGATACCGTCGATTTCGTGCCGACCTACGACCAGCGGCTCACCGAACCGGTCGTCTTGCCGTCTCGGTTTCCGAACTTGCTCGTCAACGGATCCAACGGCATCGCGGTGGGGATGCGGACAATGATTCCGCCGCACAATTTGGACGAAGTCTGTGGCGCGGTCCAGTTGTTGATCGACAATCCCGATGCCTCCATCGACGAATTGATGGAGCACATTCAAGGTCCGGACTTCTCCACCGGGGGCATCGTCTGCGGGCAATTGGGCATCCGGCAGGCCTTCATGACGGGGCGGTCGACAATCACCGTGCGTGCCCGCACGCACTTTGAAGAAGAGAAAAATCACGACGTCATCGTCGTCACAGAAATCCCCTACCTGCAGACTCGCGACGGCATCCGGGAAAAGCTGGAACAAGTGGTGCGCGAGGGCCGGATCAAGGAAATCTCGCAAATCGTCGACCTCACCGACCGCACGATTCCCCCCTGGCAGGTACGGCTGCATATCGTGCTCAAGCGGGATGCGGATCGCGAGGTCGTGCTGAACCAACTGTTTAGCTTTTCGCCGCTGCAGACCACGATCAGTCTCAACTTCGTGGCGCTGGTCGGCAGTCGTCCGAAGCAATTGCCGCTGAAGGAAATTCTTGAAGAGTTCATCCGGCACCGCGTCACCGTGATTCGCCGGCGGACCGAGTTTCTGTTGGCCGAGGCGCGCAAACGCAAACACACCGTCGAAGGCCTGTTGATCGCGCAGATTGACATCGACAACGTGATCAACACCATCCGGCAATCGCCCGATCGCAAGGAGGCGTGCGTGCGGCTGCAGAACTTGGAAGTCGCCGCGGAACTGATTGCCCGCGCGTTGGGCGAACGCGGGTATCGATCGTTCCTGGCCGAACGGCATCCCGGAGAGGCGTCGCCGACGGCTTTGGCTGGTTATGGTCTCACGGCCAAACAGGCCGACGCAATTGTCGCCATGCAGCTGGGTTCGCTCGCTGGACTGGAGCGTGAAAAACTCGGCGAGGAACACCGCAAGTTGCTGGATGACATCGACGAGTTTCTGCGGTTGCTGTCCGATGAGGCAAACCTGTTGGCCGTGATCCGCGATGAGATGGACCAACTCAAGTCCAAATTCGGCGACAAACGACGGACCGAGATCAACGACGAAGAGGTCGGCAACGTCAGCAAGGAGGAGTTGATCACCGAAGAGACGATGGTGGTCACGCTGTCGCATCGCGGGTATATCAAACGCATCCACCTGGACAGCTATCAGGCGCAGCGCCGTGGCGGCAGGGGCATCATGGGGGCCAAGTCGGACGACGAAGATCCCATCGAACACTTGTTCATCGCCAGCACGCACGACTACTTGCTGTTCTTCACCGATCGCGGAAAGGTCTTCTGGCAGAAGGTCTACGACCTGCCGCTGGGAAGCCGCACGGCCAAGGGCCGCGCGTTGGTCAATCTTGTGCAACTCGAATCCGACGAAAAGATCTTTCACTGCTTGGCCGTCCGGGATTTCGACGGCGAACGGCAATTGGTGCTGGCCACTCGTAACGGGATCGTCAAAAAGACTGCGCTCTCGGCCTACAGCCGCCCGCTGCGGGGCGGGTTGATCGCGGTCAAGTTGGATGATGGGGATGAATTGATCGGCGTGGCGATTGTCGGTCCCGGCGAAGATTTGCTGATCGCGTCGGCGAACGGGATGGCGATCCGCTTCGCCCAGGAAGACGCCCGCAGCATGGGCCGCAACACGCGGGGGGTCAAGGGGATCAGCCTCCGCGAAGGGGATTATGCGGTGGGAATGGTCGTAGCCGATCCGGATTTGAGCTTGTTGACCGTCTGTGAACACGGATTCGGCAAGCGGACGCCGATCGGCGTGGTCGATCGTGACGACGCGGAAACCGACGACGCGGAAATCGAATCCGACACTGAGGACACCGGCGACGGATCGGAGGAACAGGTCCGCAGTAGTATGCAGTATCGCCGGCAAAAGCGGGGAGGTAAGGGGGTGATCGATATCCGGACGACCGCCCGCAACGGCAAGGTGGTTGCCGTTGCCGCGGTGTCGGAGGATGACGAAGTGCTCATGATCACCGCCGGCGGTAAGATTCAGCGTGTACGGGTGGCCGACATTTCGCAAGTCGGAAGGAATACTCAAGGGGTGCGGATTATTCGGATGGACGAAGACGATCGCCTGGTCTCCTTGGCGCGCGTGCCGCAGGAAGAGATTGACGACGATACCGACGGCGAGTGACAATACGTTTCCGCGGCTTTTATGCCGCGTTTTCTACGAGTTCGACGTTTGATTACGCCGGCGCGGCCGCCCCCGGTTCGACGTCCCCGCGCGCGCCGCCGCTCAGCTCGTCGACCGCGACGCGCCAGAGCTCGCCCGCGCCGCCCCGGTCACTCGAGAAATAGACCCAGGCTCCGTCCGCCGACCAGGCCGGGCTCCAGTTCGTGTGCTCGTCGCGGGTGATCGCGAGAGGTCGGCCGCCGCCGTCCTCGGCCAGGGTGTAGACGTTCCGATAGCCCTCGCGCCGCGACCAGAAGGCGATCCGATGCCCGTTCGGAGACCACCGCGGCTGGGTGGCGTCGCCCTCGTGGAGCAGCCGGTCGTCGCCGTCCACCACGGTGACGACCCGCAGCTCGGCGTGACGCGAGGGGCTCGAGGGATCGAGGATCGGCTCGCCCGTCGCGTAGACGATACGACCGCCGTCCGGCGACCAGTCGTGGTGCTCTTCCTGGGAGGGTTCCTCGCGATCGGCTTCGCCTCCCAGACGTCGGCCTCGAACA
>CALFYU010000144.1 GCA_937952455.1 uncultured Planctomycetaceae bacterium | reverse complement strand
TAGCGGTTTTCGTTCCTTCGTCGGTCATTTTGCGCATCTCCCTACGCTCTGACGGCCCCCCGCAAAGAGGGCACCTCTTGTTAAGATTGTGTTCCCATTCCGATGATTGCGTCGTATACCGTTTCGGCCATGTCGTTGCCCTTCCCCCTGCCGCACGCCGCCGCGGCGCCGCATGTGCTATCAACTCAATCGTTTTGGGGCCCGCTTTCGCTGATTTTCCGGCCGATTCGCGAGTTGCGCGTAGCGGCGTTCCATCAGTGACAGATAATGATCCACTTCCGACTGCGAGACCGCTTCTAGTTCGTCCTTGATCTGTTGCGACAGCAGCGTCCGCAAAGTTTTGCCCGTGCGGGCATACACCCGCCAGCGGTGCTGCGTGGCCGTGACCCGCGAGGTCCCGGTGACCGTCCGCTGCATATCGCCGCTGAACACCAGCGGTTTTTGATGCCCCTTTTTGCGTGCCTTTTGAATCTGGTATTTCTTCGTTCGCCGTTCGTAGCCGTATTCGCCGCCTGGCCGCGTTTCCGGCCTGTTTTCAAAGTGTTTTTTGAGTGTGCGGTTGCGGTGCAGCACGCCGATTTCGCGATGCACCTGTTTCAGGATTCGCGCGTGGGTCCGCTCCGTGACCCGTTGCTCGTTCCATACGATCCGCATCGCCGCTTATCCGATGATCTCAATTTCCCAAATCGTGCCCCAATACTCCCGCCCGTCGTTGAGCTCCTCGGCAAACGGCAGCGGCGGCTCCGCTTCCAGAAACTCCGTCACGTCCAGATAACCGTCCGTGCCGGCCAGGCCGGCCATTTGTTCGATCAGCGTCTCAACCTCGAGCATGAACCAGTCAAACGCCGCGTTGTGATCGCCGATGTATTCGTCGGGCGTGTCGAGTTGAATCTCCAAAAACAGCGGCGCCGTCATTTGAAAGCCGGTCGTCGTGATCCGCCGCAGGCTGCGGTTGCCGGTTGTCCCCACAATCGCCCGCGGCCGCGGGTGTTTGTCCTCATCGCCGCAGGATTGCTTGTAAATCGCCGCCGCGGCAGCCGCCGCCGATTCCGCCCCCGTCAATTCCTGCCAGCGTGCGGTCCCGGCCAGCAGAGATTGCAGATTCGTAATCGGAGTCAAAAACAAATTCGAGGGCATCCGTGCACCTATGCGAAGCTGTCTTGCTGCGGCACACTCGGCCCGTTTTCAATCCGCCGTTTGCCGATGAACTCGTACCAACCGCCGTTTGCGTCCTCATCGATCACCCGCGAAAGAAAATACTGCCGCAACTTCGTCCCCGCCGGCGGCGGTGTGTCGCTGGCACGAATCAACCGATCCCCTTGCCGGGGTTGATCGATTCCCGTCGTCGCATTCCGCCGCGCAAAGACGTTGATTCGCGAGTGCTCGATGACCGAACGGCCGTCCTTTTCGTGCTGCAGCTCTTGCTCGTCCACGATCACCGTGATCGTGCGTTTGCTGCCGGCACCGTGAACCGGGAAATAATCCGCCGATTCCCCAAAATGGTCGGTATTCAGCAGCTGGGCGAGATCACTGGTTTGCGTCGCGGCAAAAGTCATGTGGCGGGGCCACCTGGTGCGTGCTACCGCACGGAGCGAAGACCCCGCTCCGCCGGATGGAATGTGTGTTAGTTATCCGAATCGGCGTTTTCGTTTTCGCTCGATTCCTCGTCGCTCGGCTCAACGGCCGGCTGCTGCGCCTCCTCGTCGTATTCCAGCACGACGCCGAACCGCGGCGGACCGCCCCCCTGCCGATGCTGCAGGGCTTTGGTGCACTTCACGCGAACGCCGCCGATCTCGGCGTATTCGCCCGTGTAGAGCTTGATCTGCTGTTTCATGACAAAACTTTCGATTAGTGGTCGGTGGTCAGTGGCCAGTGGCCAGAAAAACCGCTCCCCGCCAGCCTAGCGACCAACGGGAGCGGCATTAGTTCAATCGTGCGGCAGCACGCACAAACCGCCTGCGGCGGTTAGCGGACGCCGCGGATTTCGAAGCGGTCGATCGTGTAGCCGTCGGTGTTCGTGTCGGCCGTCTTTTGCAGCTGTACGAACGGCTGCAGCGAACCGGAGTAACCGCTCATGTCGAACGTCGTGCCGGCGGCCACCCGTTCGCCATCCACGTAGAACCGCACATCGCTTTTCCCTTGGGAGAAATCGATAATGAAATCCTTATACGCGTTGGTCAGCACCTTGCCCGTGGCGACGTCGTCGTTGTCGGTGGTGCCGTCGTCGGTTTCGACGACCAGGTTGTTATCGCCGATCAGGCGGAAGAGCGCCGCCTGCGCAATCGAGTCGATCGCGTCGTTGCGGTCGCCGGTCAGACCGAACGCCAGCGAAGTCGTGGCGTCGATCGTGGCCTGGTTTTGCTTGATGCGGATATTGACCTGGCGGACCTTGTCGATATCGAATTGCAGCTGGTCGCCGAACGAGAGGCAGACGTTTTGAATTTCGTTCTGACTGTCAAAGTCGACTGCCAGTTCACCCGCCTCGGCGCCATCGACGGCGGCATAGGTCGGAGTCCCGGCCGATGACGTGTCGACGATGTCCCAGACGTGCCCCACGTTCGACGCGTCGGTCGCCGAATAGACGCGGCGCCCGATGAAGTCGTCGACCCATTGCCAAAAATCTTTCGCGGACATTGTTTTACGCTCCCGTGAAAATTGAACGGCCCCGGGCCGCTGGAAATATCTGATTCGCTTAAAGGCAGAGAACCGCGGAGGGCGGCGTTCGCCCTCCGCGGGGAATTTTCAGGCTTACTCGCCGGCGTGCTTTTGCAGACCGCGGAAATCGAGCGCTTTGACGGCGAAGGCGATGTACTGGCGGAATTTGATCGCCAGCGAGGTGAAGGCCTCCATCCGCTCCAACACCGGCGTTTCCATGCCTTGCAGATAGGCATATTCGACCGTGTCCACGTCCATCGGATCGGCCGCCACATACCAGGCGACGTCGCTGCCACCGGCCGCTGCGCCAAGTTGCGCGTCGATCACGGGCGTCAGGCCGTTTTGCCAGATGTTGGTGATCCCGCTGTTTCCGGACGAGGCCGGGTTGGCGGTCGAGCCGAGCAGCTCGAGGACTGTGCCCCGCAGCGCCGGACAGGCCAGCAGATACGACGGCTCCACGTTCAAGACCGCCTGCGCGTTGAGCCCCGTCTGCTCCGACATTTTCTTATACAGCGTGTTGAGCGTCGCCACGGCGGGAGCCCCGGCACCGGTCGTCAAGTTGCTGTGGCTGGAATGGAACAACGCGATCCCATCATTCTGCAGGGCGGCGTTGTCCTTGAGGACCTGATACACCAGCTTGTTTTGCTTGCGCCGCATCGCCCGACCCTGTTTCATCGGGACCTCAGTGAATGCGGACAGCTGGTCGTTGACGATCGCTTGCCACGAGATCGAGAAAATATCACCCCACACGTCCAAGGCGTATTTTTCCTTGCCGTCAGTGTGCGTGGTTTCCTCGAATTCGCCATCCTCGGGCACCATCTTCGGATCGTTGGTTTCGCCCGCGATCACCTTGTGCACGTCTTTGAAGTCCGCGATGCCCGCGCCCTTTTTAGCCCAGACCTGGAACGTGGTGTTTGCTTCCATATAGGAGCGGCGGAGCATCACGTTGGCGGCATCGAGCAGGATGTTGGAAAACGTCCCGGTGACGTTATAGGACGGGCCATCGCTGGCCGCGAAGATGCCCATGCTCCCCGGATCGCTGCCGCACACGAGGCGGGCGACTTGATTCGGTGCCAGCTGTGCGACCTGCTGCGCGGGGATCCCGCATTGAATCAGACAGTGTTCGGCCAGCCGGATCATTGACCCGAGCTGGTGATTCCCCCGCCCCTGCGGCTGATAGTCGACCATCTCGCCGGTGCGGAAGTTGAAGATCTGTTCGGGCATATCGCCGCCGTAAACGCGATCCAGGATCGCATCCCGAGCCGCGGCGTTGAACTTGTCCCGCTCGGCGACGACCGTTTCAATCCGCGCAGCGCCGGCCGGTTTCGTTTTGGCGACAACCCGCTCGTTGATTTTCTTGACCACGGCGCTGTAAGACATCTCGCTCAGTTGCGGCAGCAGCTCGCCTTGCAGTTCCAGACGGTCCTCGGCCGACAACGCGGTGAGATTGATCGACGCGACCAGGTCCTCGACCGCCATCGCGGCGGTGGCGGGCGGCGGATCGCCAGCGGGTTGTGCCCCCCCCGAGGCTGCAACGGGCGGCGATCCGCCTTCCCCGTTTCCGGCGGTATTCGCGTCGAGCGCTTTGACGACGTCCTCGACTTTTTCCGGTTGCTCAACACCTTGCAGCGCGAAAAACACGCGCAGTGCGGTCTTGGCTTGTTCCTCGCTGGCGTCCACGTCACACAAACCGCGACGAACCATTGCGGAGAGAATTTTCGGATTCATAGCGTCCTTGCTCACTTTCGTTTGATACGCCGGTCGGTGCCGTGCGTTCTGACGAGACTCCGAACTGGCACCGACGCCAAGTTCGCTCAAAACTTGTTCGTATGTGGCGATCCGGTCGATCATCCCCACGGCGACCGCCTCATCGGCCAACAACACCCGCCCCTGGCCGAATTCCCGCTCGACTTTGGCCGGCGAAATCCCCCGATTTGCCGCCACTGTGCTCACAAACTCCGCGTGAATCTTGTCGACCCGTTCTTGCCGGGCGGCCAGTGCGCTATCCGACAGCGGCTCGTAAGGGTTGCCCTCGGCCTTATAGGCCGTGGAACGAATCACCGTCCGCTTGAGGCCGTCTTGCTCGTCCGCGGCCGATTGGTCCGTATGGATCGACAGCACGCCGATCGATCCGGTATGCGACGACGGCTGCCCGACAATCTCGTCGGCGGCCGAGGCGATCCAATACGCCGCGCTGGCCATCAAGCTATTGGAAACCGCGATAATCGGTTTCGTGCCCCGCGCCGCGTGGATCTTCGCCGCCAGCTCCGGCACGCCGTGAACATTCCCGCCCGGCGAATCAACATTGATGACAATTGCCGAGACTGCCTCATTGGCGACCGCCTCGTCGAACGCTTTTCCAAACAGCTCGGTCGACGTGCCCCCGGAAATTTCCTCCATCGCGCTCATTCGCTGCGCGATAACGCCAAACAGGTTGAGCACCGCCACCTGGCCGGAGGCCTCCATCACGTTGCGGCGGTTGTCGGTGCCGATCCGTGCGGCGATCTCCTCCTCGGTGAACATCTCCCCCGCGGCCCGCAGGTCGAGCAGCTCGGTAATCTCCTCGAGCTTTTCGGGCAGGATCGCCCAAGGCGTTTCATATGCCTTGCGGACGATGTTTCGGATTTTGTGCTTGGCCGGTTTGGGCATCTATTCCCCCATCGCCGCGCGAACGGCGGCCCGTTGATCTTCATTCGGTTCGGGATCCGCTGCCGGCTGCGTTGCCGCGGCGGCCGAGGGCAGGCCCCGCCGCTCCTCGGATTCCAGTTCCCGCGCCCGCTGTTCGTCGACTTCTTCCCAATCGCCGCCAGTTTTGGCGATCACGGCCGAGCGGGTGGTTGTTCCGTTTTTCAGCTTGATGTCGTCGGCCTGCGCATCGTCGCGGGGGTTCACTGATTCCCAGCCCGGCGGCCGCCAATCGACGCTCAGCCAGGTGTCGGCATCGGCGGCAAACTCCGCCGGCCGCGGGAAGCCGTCCAGACCCACCCGCGCCCCCGCCGCAGCGAACCGCCGGTAGGTCGGGTTGCAAAAGTGATTGATCGCGTATTTCTGCAGCGGCCGGTACCGCTTGCGGTCGGCATTCATCGCCGCGCGGACCGACGAAAAACTCCCCTTGCTGTAATCGCGGCACAGTTCCTCGTAACTGAGGCCCATGCCGATCGCGATCGAGCGGTCGATCAACTGGATCCAGGGCAGCGAATCGCCGCCGGGGACATTGGGCCCGACGCCGGTGATTTCATCCCCCGGCACGCCCCGCCAGACCATGCCCCGCTCGAGCTTTTCGATTGTGTTGCCGTAATAGTCCGTTGTGCCCGTCTCCGGCGACGAATCGAACAGATCGGCGAAATTGGGGTCCCCGTGGTCGGGGTCGGTTTTGACCATCACCGCATAGGAGCTTTTGATCTCCGAGGCGGCGAGCTCGTTGTCTGTGTAATATCCCAAGGCCCACAACCAGACGATCGCCGCGTGAAACAGCGAATAGCCCCGGTTTTGGCCGATCCGGTTCCGGAAAAACGAATACTCGCACTCCTCGGCCGGCAGCCGCAGCGGGGCCTTATCGAACGCGAACCGCAGATCGTTCGGTTCCACGCTCCACACCCAATACGCCAGGTCCCGGCCCGTTGATTCTTCGATTTCGACGCCGTTGATCACCGGATTGGCGGTTTTCGTGTTCGGCCCGCTGTATTGGACCTCGTCGGCGAAACGCTCCTCGGGGATCAGCTCGATCGCCGTGGGCAACGTCCGCCCTCGCAGCGGCCGCTCGACGTAGTGCACCAGGCAGCCGCCGGCGACGATGATTTCCCGCAGCCACAGCGCCGCCAGCTCGTAAATGGTCTGCTTGCCCGTGATATCGGCCTCACGCGTGGCGTGCGGCGTGCAGCCCCCCCAACGGTCCCAGGCGTCCGACCACAGCTTGCGGCGGTCGTGGTCAGCAAAACGGGGCTTGGGAGTGATCCCGCACTCGAGCACGTTGGCGATATAGGCATCGACGGCCGCGGCCGCCTTGGGGTTGTTCAGGACCAGGTCGCGCGCCCGCTCCCGCAACCGCTTCCCGTCCATTTGGAACGTGCGGTTCGGTCCGATCGTGCCCGGATTCCATTCCTCGGTCAGTCGATCGAGCTTGCCCCCCTGCAGGCCGCCGGAGGCGGCCGACATGAACGCCGGCAATTGCATCGCGGCCCGTCGCTGCGCGACTTGCGCAGCGTGTGCGGCGCGGCGCGACTGCTGCCACTGTTGCGGCGAGCCGACCAGCATCCTTGCCAGCGATTCCTTGAGCTTACCGATCAACGCCGCGTGCCCTTCCCAGCTTGGCCACCCGTAGCGGGGACGTCGTTTCCCGTGCGTTCATCGCGCGGAGCGTGTTTCGATGTTTCAGCAGCGTTTCGAGCGTTTGCGCGAAATCGACCCGGCGGATCGTGCGGTTGCCGACGCGGTATTCTTCGATCTGGTGATCGGCGATCGCGTCCAACAGACCGGCGATCGCGTCCTCGCATTTCGACAGCAGTGTTGCGGTGCTCACGCTCATAGCGGAGCGTCTATAACACACACGCGGGCAGCAACGCGCCCCCCAAATACCAAGTTACCAACTTACCAAGTTACCATGCGGCGTCCGCCGCGTTGTCCGTGCTTCCGCACGAAGCGGCCCGCGCCGCTCCCGTTGGTCGCTTTTCGTGTTGGCACCAGCGATAGTCGGAGTTATTCTCGGCTCGGAGGAGTAACGATTATGCCTGAAACCGTGTGGATGGTGGTTTCGCCCTATATGGACGGCGGCTGGGTGTTCAGCACGAAGGAAAAAGCGGAGGCATTTGCCGCCGCCAAGAATCAGGACGACGGTTTTTTCAAGTATGAAGCTCTGGAAGTTCACGAGGAGCCGCTTGACCCCAGCCCAGAAGATGTGGAGTCACCATGAAAATCTCTATGGAGCTTGGTCGCGAGGTCGGCGCGCAGCAGATCAAGGTTTCGATCGCCGTCGAAACGAATCTCGAAGGCGTTGAAAATTTCCAGCAAATGGCTTTGGAAATGAAGCGGGCCGCGTTTGCGTGTCTCGGTTTGACATCGCAGATCAGCGAGCGCGACCTAAGCCCGGTCGATCCGGTCTTGTAAATGAGCTTTGCACCATTTCACGCACGTTTGTAAACAGCAGCATTTCTTCGGGGGCGGAGGCGGTGACGCCGGCCTGTTGGGGTCGCGTGGCCCGGTCTGTGGTGGTGGAGTCGGTTTTCTGATTCCCATAGCTCTCCTCACTCACGTGTGCCGATCGGCATCATCCCGCCGGCGGCGGCGTTTGGCTTTTCGATCTTGCTGCCGGCGGGCGATCGCGGCGGCGACTTTCGCCTGCCGCACCGCGGATCCGCTGCGATGCCATTTGCCGCAATACCGGCAGTGATAGTGCAGCTGCCCCGGCTGGACCGCCTCGGCCTCAGTTTCAAAGGCGACTTTCCGGTCGCAGGCAAATAACCGACGAACACCCGCCCGCGCCTTTCGCGACTCCGCAGCGTATTTGTTCCGGCTCATCGTCTCCCCTACGATTGCAGGATCAGCCGTAGATCGTCGGTGATCCCCAGGACCTCCGCCACGGTGAGGCAGACGCACGGTTCGCCGTCGGCGGACGTTTGCGGATCCTCCGCCAGGCCTTCGAGCGTGCCGATCAGTTTTTGGCAGTATTCAGCCAGCGGATCGGCCGGTTCGCCGACCTGTTTCCAAGTATGCCCGCAGTCGTCACAGACGCAATACCGGGTTTTGCCGGCGGTTTTGTAAACACGCGTCGCCTGGTGCCTTTCGTTTCGCGGGCACACCGCCGCGAACACCTGCATTTTGCGGGTCGCCACGACCTGGCCGGTCGGCCGCTCGGCTGCCGGCAGCTCTTTCGTCCGCGTGTCGATCTGCGGATTCGTTTCAGTCTCCGCGCCGTCTTGCTGTTTGGTTTCCGCCGCATCCTGCTTTTTCGTAGCACGTGCCATGAATCGAAATCCTTTTCGGTTCGGTAAAAATAGCCACAGAGATCACGGAGATCACAGAGCTCTATGTTTCGTTCAATTTTTCGTCCGTCTCGTCAATCATCAGCTTGGTTTGCTGCAACTGCGCAGCAATCGCTTGTAGGTGATCCTTTGGCGGATCTTCTAACTGCGATAGTTCGATAAATGCCCGCCCCAACGCGTCAAATGCCGCCTGCAACTGCACCCGCGCGGCCCGCATTTGCAGCCATTCGAAGCCGCCTTTTTTCATCTCTGTGCCCTCTGTGTCCTCTGTGGCTTAACCGCCGGGAGTCAAACGCGGCCGCTTGAGTCCCAGCCGGGGTTTCAAACTCATCGCCGCCGAGGCCTCGGCCATGGCGGCGACCGCTCCCGCGTCCCCTTTCAGCCCGGGCCGCGGCCGGATCCGGCCCCGCCTGGTCGCCGCCAGCATCGCCACGAACGCGTACCGCTTGCAGTCGCGGTAATCGTTGGGCGTGTCCTCATCGATCCGCTGCCAGTTTTCGCGGACGTTGTTTTTCGCGTCCAAATCCGAAAACGCCGCGTCGTTGAGCAGCTGCTCTAAAAAGTCCTGGTGCACGCCGGCCGAGGCCGCGTACAGTGACGCCCCGCCGGGATCGCCCGGCCGGAGCGTGTGCAGCTGCTGCTCGAGGTGATCCTGCGTCGAATTCGTATCGACCCACATCACCCACATACCAGGGGCCGACGTCTTGGGCCCGTTTTGTTTCTTCTGATAGAACGACGTGAGCGCCGTCGACGATCCCCGGCAGGCCATCAACCGGATCCGCTTCTTTTTGCAGGACTTCACCAGGGCAAACACGTCCGCCGGCCGGTAACCACTATCGATCAACGCCAACTGCAACGGGACCGCGTCGCCGCCGTCCGCGTGCGGCCACCTGGTGCGGAGGATTGTCTCGAGCTCGTCGGTCGTCTCGCAGGTCCCATACGCCAGCGTGTGCGCGCACTGCCCCTCGGCCCACGCATCGGCCACGTAGACGTAGTGATCTTTTTGCTTGTCGATTCCCATCGTGACCAGCGAGAAGCCCAGCGGGACCACGCCCCGCGGCACGTCGATCACCAGCCGCTGGTGCAGCTCCTCCCACGTCTGTTGATTCTCCCGCACGTCCCACGTCTGCGCGAGCCACTGTTGGCTAAAGTTGCGGCATAGGTGCGGCTTGCCCCGCGTGCCGCCGAGCTCGGAGGCAATACCTCCCCAATCCAAACTAAGCGCTGCCATCGACCCCAGTTGTGAGCTGAACGCCTCGCCGTCCCGCAGCGGTGTCCCGCTGATCCAGATCGCGTTTTTCCAGCCCCGCCAGCGGTACCCGCTCCTGTCCCGCAGCAGCTTTTCGGTCAATTTCAGCGCCGTTTTGTGTTTGATCGCGCACCCATCCGGAGCCCACACGCCCCGCCGCATCATCCACGAACGGTGATCGTTTCCGCATTTTCCCCTGCAGTGCCGGCATTCGTAATACGCCGTTGCTTTGGCAATTGTCGCGTCGTGCCGGCCCGATTCGTCCCGCGCGAATCGCAGGCCGCCCGGTTCTTTTCCGTCGCCGAATTCGAGCGTCTGGTATTTTTTGCAGTGCGGACAGGGGACGTAATAGCTGCAATTCGATCCCGCGAGCCTTAAACGTTCGATTCGCGACGAATTCTTAAACGCCGGCGTCGACTCGTAGGTCACTTTGCGAACGTGCTGCAGGTCCTTAAATCGATCGTCGAACAGCTTTTGCGGGTCCGACTCTTTCGACGTGCTCAGATGCTCCCACTTGTCGATTTCGCCGGCGTGGCCGATCTTGCGATTCATATCGGCCAGCGACGTCGTCGACCGCGCCCACGCCCCGGCGATCTGGCATTCGCGAAACTCGATCAGATCTTGTTTTTGCTGTTTCTCCGCTTGCCATTTGCGCAGCCGCTGCCGCCGCGGCCGGCGGCGGATCATGTGCGAGCAGCGGCCGAGCGAACGTACCAGCAGCGACTCGG
>CALFYU010000143.1 GCA_937952455.1 uncultured Planctomycetaceae bacterium | reverse complement strand
TCAATCCAAGGCCCGCATGTCGATCTGCCGGCGGGCACGTACGACTGGCAACAGGTGGCCGGCGAGTTTACCGCCGAGAGCAACGAGATCCGCTTGCGAATTCTCTCCCGTGACGTGGGCGAAGTGTGGCTGGATGACATTCGCGTCGAATTGGTGGAGCAATAGTAACGACCACGGATCTTCGCTCGGGGCGAGCCGCGCAATATGAAAGGACTCGCGCGAAGACGCAGAGAAAACATAAAAGGTTACCGCGAACTCCAATGCGACCGTTGTGCGGGAGCATTTGTTGAATGATGAATACTAACTGGTCGTACCCGCCAAAGGTGCGTCCGGGTGCTCGTAACATTTAGGGATCACATGTTTTGTTGGTGAGGCGGTCGTGGATTTGTTTGAGGATGCGGCGGACGCTCCGTTCGGCGCGGCCGGTTTGCTCGGCGATTTCGATGCTGTTGTAGCCTTGCAACCGCAACTCGACGATCGGGCGATCTTGGGGCTTGAGTGATTTCAGAAAAGCTTCGGTCTCATCGATCAGCATGGCGGCTTCCTCCGGTCCCGGTTCGCCGTCGCCGGGGACGTGCGCCAGTGGATCGGCGTCCGCGCGGACCGATTGATCCATAGACATGTCCCGTTTGCCGGCGCCGTGGAAGCGGGCGCTGCGGCGGACCTTGTTGAGCGTCATCGTCACCAACAACTGCCAAAGGTCGCGCCCGGCGCCAAGTTCGAATTCTCCTTGTTGCACGCGGACGAACAGGCTGCGGTAGACCGATTGCAGGATGTCCTCCGGATCGATCCGCCGCGCGAGTCCGCCCCCCATCTGCCGCCGGGCAACGGCCACCAAACCGGCCGTATGGTCTTCGACAATTTTTGCCGCGGCGGCTTCGTCGCCAGCCCGCAGTTGGTCAAGCAAAATACGGAATGATTGTTCGTCAGCCATGTCGTTTATCCCCGGTCGGGTTTGATCATGGTAAAGCCGGCTGTTCCGCCATTGGCGCTTTTCCCTGATCGTGCGGTGGAGAGGTTCCCATTTCGTACGCCTCAGCGACAGGAGCCGTGAGACCAAAGTCGCCGAGGATCGCATAGAGACAGGGAATCACCAGCAACACCAGCACGGTGGAAGCCAGCAATCCGAACGCGATGCTCGCCGCGAGCGGAATTAAGACTTGCGCCTGCAGACTCCGTTCGAACAAGAGCGGCAACAAGCCGGCAATCGTTGTTAACGACGTGATGACGATCGCCCGAAAACGCTGCCGGCTCGCCTGGCCGGCCGCTTCGACAATGTCGGCCCCCTCCGCGCGGCGCATTTTCAAAAATAGCACCAACAGAATTGAATCATTGACGACGATCCCGGCCAGCGAGATAAATCCCACCGCACTAGGCATGCTGAGGTCAATGCCCATCAACCAGTGCCCCCAGATGACGCCGATGAGCGCGAAAGGGATCGCCGTCATCACGATCAGCGGTTCGGTGTAGCTGCGGAACTGAAAGCTCAACAGCACGAACACGCCGATCACGCCAACGACCATCGCCGCCTGCATCGATGCCTGTGTCGTGGCCGACTGTTCGATTTCGCCGGCGAATGAGACATCGATATCGGGGAATTCCTTTTGAAATTTCGGCAAAAATGCTCTTTCAATTTCCTGGAAGAGTTGGGCGGTATTTATGCGGCGCTGGTCGACGTCGCCTCGTAGCGTGACGGTCCGGCGTCCGTCAACCCGTGCGATGCGTGACCAGCCGCGGGTTTGATCGGCGACGGCGATCGAACCGAGCGGCACGAGCTTTCCGCCGGGGACGGCGACGTGGAAGTAGTCCAGGTCGGCTATGCTGTCTTGATCGTCGGCGCGGAGTCGCACGTCGACTTCATACGGTTCGCGGCCAATTTGAATCTCATCAGCCGTCATTCCGTAAAAACCGGCCCGCACTTGCCGGGCGACCGTCGCGGCATCGAGTCCCAAGCCGGTGGTTCCCTCACGAAGGCGAATCTGGACTTCCGGTTTCCCCCGTCGGAGGTCGTCGGTGAGATTTAATATGCCGTCGAACCGCGACAGCCAGGCTTGAAACTGCGACTCTGCCAATTTGAGTTGTTCAAGGTCGTCGCCGGTGATGCGAATTTCGATGGCGCGGCCTTGTGGGCCGATCACCGGTTCCGTGAAGTTCAGCATGGCGACGTCAGTCGGCTTCTCAATTTTCTCCCGCCACGAATCGATGATCTCGTCGATGCGGCCGTCACGGACTTCGGCGTCGAGTAGATTCACAGAGACCGTGGCGACGTGCGGTCCGGTCTCGAACGCATCGAGATTGTGATTGAACTGCACATAGACCGACTTGATCAAGTCCTGCTCGCCAGGCTGCCGGGACTTGAATTCGTCATCCACTGCAACGAGCGCAGCGGTGAGTTGTTGCACGACCTGTTGGGTACGCTCCAGCGGCGTGCCTTGGGACATCATCAGCCGCGCATCGATCACGTCGCCATCGAGATCCGGAAAGGCCTGGAATTTGACGATGCCCCCGGCGAACATTGCTAGCGTGCCGATCAGCACGGCGACGACGCTTCCCAGCCACAGGTACCGCCATTGCAAAAGCAGATCCACTGTGCGGCCCAGAACCTTCTCGCGACAACCGTCGATCAGGCGATCAATGAATTGCCGCAGTCGGTTCGGCGGTTTGTTCGCGTCCCCGCGCACGGAATGTGCCAGGTGCGCCGGCAGGATCAAAAACGCCTCGACCAGGCTCACAGCCAACACGAGAATCAAGATGATCGGCATTACGCGCAGAACTTTTCCGATATTGCCGCCAATCGTTGCCAGCGGCCCCAAGACGCAGACGGTGGTGATGAACGACGAAAATACGCCCGCTTTGACTTCTTGCACACCATCGATAGCCGCCTGAACCGCCGGCTTTCCCGTCGCCGCATGTGTGGCGATGTTTTCGGCGATCACAATTCCATCGTCCATCAGCAAGCCCAAGGCCATGAGGATGCCGATCATGGTAATCATGTTGATCGTCAATCCAATCTGCTCGGCGAACCACAGCGCGCCCAGGAACGATACGGGTAGGCTCATGACCACCCAGAACGACAGCCGGATGTTGAAGAACAGCCACATCGCCAGAAAGACGAGCAATCCCCCTTGCCAAGCGTTCTTGGTGATCAGGTCCAGCCGGCCTTGAACCAGCGTGGACATGTCTTGTGTAATTTCGATCGTGATCTGCGGGTGGCGGATGCGTTCCTCCTCGACGATCGATTTGACCGCATCGGCGACACGGATCGTGTCCTCAGTTTTCGTCTTCTCGACGACCAAAATCCCTGCGCGGCGGCCGTTGACGAGCACATTGTCCTCGTCGAGTTCAAACGTGTCGGTGACGGTACCCAGGTCATCCAATAGTATCTCGCCACCCCCCTGACCGCCGACGATGACCAGCGTTTCCAATTCCTCCGGCGCGCGCCGCTGTTCGACGAAGCGAACCAGAATCTCATGTTCGCCAGTTTCAATGGCGCCGGCGGGAAGATCGACGTTCTGGCGGCCGACGATGTCGGCCACGTCCGCTACGCTGAGGTCGTATTTCATCAGCGCGTCGGACGAAAGTTCGATCCGGAGTTGGTTGTCAGAAAAACCAAGAATCCTTACCGTCGACACTTGCGGATCGCGCTGCAGGCGCTCTTTGAGGTCCTCGCAGTAGGCCTTCAAATCCCGCGGCGACATTGGCCCGCTGACAATCAGCGACAGGACCAACTCGGTCGTACCAACTTGTTTGATGACCGGATCCTCGACGTCGTCAGGAAAATCATCGATCGCGGCGATTTCAGTTTCGATGTCGTCTTTGAAGACCGCAAAGTCGCCGCGGTCTTCCATCTCGATGTTGATGATGCCGATGTTTTCCCGCGCGTCGGAACGAATCTCCTTGACGTACTTGATGCCGTCGAGAGCGTCTTCCACGCGGCGGGAGATCACTTCTTCGACTTCCGCCGCTGTTGCCCCGGGGTAAGGGACGCGGATCTCAACTTCGGGGACCGTGAAATCGGGAAAGGTTTCGCGGCGCAGATTTCCCGCGGAGAGGATGCCGATCACCAGGAATACCAGCATCAGCAAATTGGCCGCCGTGGGATGCGTGGCAAAAAAGCGAATCATTTCAGACTCCCTTCGGCGGTTGCCTGCGCCTTGATTTCAATCAACAGCGCCTCATCCTCAACCGGATCGACGAGCATGCCTTCGATTGCGGGCGTGGGGTCGGAAACGACGACCAACTCGCCGGCATGCAGGCCGGTCTTGATGCAGACAAAGTCCCCCTGACGAAAATCGACGTCGACGGTTCGCTTTTCCAAGCGGCCGGCTGCGTTGACGACGTAGACCGCGTCGCCGTGCATGGCGCTACGGGGGATTACGATCTTGCCGGGGCGGGGTCGGGCGCGCAACTCGATCTCGCAAAACATCCCTTTGACCAACGGCGGGCGCTTGCCGGGGATGACCTTTTCATAGGGATCATCCACCGCCACCACGACGGCCACGCTGCGAGTGGTGGGATCAATCTGTTCGCGGATGCCGGTCACACGGGCCTGCCAGTCGACGACCAGGTCTCCCGCCGTCATCCGCACGATCGCCTCAATCCCCAGCAGTCGGGCAATTTCGTCCAGCCCGATGCCCAGTGGATTAACCGCCTCGGTGTCCGCGCCGACCAACTTGCGGGCCTGGTCCATCGGGATCTGTGCATCAATCTCCATAATCGCCGTGCTATAAGCCTCAAAGAGCACTTCGCCCCGCGCTAGAAACTGTCCCGCTTGAATGTCGACCTCTCCCAACCGGCAATTAAACGGTGCCTCAATGACGCACTTCTTGATGTCGAGTTCCGCCTGTGTCAGGCTTGATTTTTTGACCGCTAGCTCCGCGTTGAGAGCCTGTAGTTTCGACGGCAGTACGTTTAAAAGATTGCGCTGTGCCTGTACGCTTTGTCGCTGCGCCAGGACGTCTCGCTCCTTAGCGTCCACCTCGGCATTGGGAACGGCATTGGTTTTTGCCAGTTGGCGGAGCCGCTGCAGTTCCTGCTCCGCGAGCGTGAGCGCCGCATCTTCGATCTTCAGCGAGGCGCGGTAATTGGCCTCGTTGGCCTCCAATTCCGCGATTTGTGCATTGACGCGTTCAATATCAGCATTGAGTTGCGCGGCCACCAATTCCAATTCGTGCGGATCAATCTGCAGCAGGGTTTCTCCTTTGCCGACAATGTCGCCTGGCTGCAAATCGGGATGTGTCTCCGTGACGCGCCCCTGGACTTCCGCAACGGCTTTCCAGGTGCGTCCCGGCTCGGCCGTTCCGTAGCCCCACACGCGCGGGACGACGTCGACCTGCGGAGCGGCAATCACGCGCAGCGTGCGCGACGTTTCCGCAACAGATGTTTGATTGAGCCCCTTCCGCCCGGCGATCATGAGCGCGGCGATGCCCACGCCCAGAATCAGCGGCGGAAAAATGAGCCATCTACGAAGCGGTTTTGCCGCGGGAGCATTTTCGGCCATAGTCGGTTTCTCCTCTGGCATCGCTCTTGTCATCGATTTCCCGATTGCGAAACGTGTCGCACGAAACGGGATGAGGTCGATTGTAAACGGAGGCCTCGCCGAGAATCAGCACGTTTCTGGCAAATCTCTCCAGAATTCTGCGAACAACGCCCGTGCGACGCGGGTGAAAATGACCGTCGGCATCGACCGTGTCGCAACGATAGCCGTTGAGCCTCCTCAAGACTTATCTGTTTCGTGGGTGGAATCTGCGTGTTGCTGAAAGATCACCATCGAACCCAAGTTGCGGCCAAAAAAACTTGGGAAACTCCGGATTGGCGGCGCAACTTCGTTTGTCGTTGCACGTGTGTCGTGCATTGTTTCTCAAACCGTGCGTCTCACACGTTCTCGGCGAGCTGGCAGGAATTGTTTGCAAATCCGTCAATCGCCCGCCGGCACCTGACGCAATCCGAGCTTGGAGCATGTCGCACGACTAATTCCTCAAGAGAGACGATGTGCTGAAACCATCATTAGAGGAGGTGCCGTCCTTCGCGAAAGCTCAAGGCGATATCCACGTCGCGCGAAAGAATACGCCGATCGTACGCCAGCAAAAGTCGATGAACACCGTACTCAATTCGACGGAGATGCCATCAACCTCACATGGCTGACCGATATCGAAAAACCAGAATGCGAACAGGGGGTGCGGATACACCCCGTTCACGCGACACGCTACGACGAGCGTTCCGCACTGGGAGACGTTCGTCATCCCTTCTCGGGCTCTGATTCTTGTCGTAGCCGCTTTTGGAATTTCAACCCCAAGTCGGCGATCTTGATCCTTAGCGTGCTGCGGGCGATGCCCAATAGTTCGCTGGCCAGCGCTTGGTTTCCACTCACGCTGTCAAGCACGTGCGGCAGGAGTATTCGATCAACCGCGTTATGTATTTTTTGATAGATCGCTGTCTGATTCTCGGCGACGAGTGCTTGCACATATTGGCGGATGCGTTCTTCATCCAGAGGGGCCTGGACCTTGTCGTGGCCGCGATTCCACGGGTCGCGGCAGGATTCGGGAAACGAGTCAATGGTCAGCACCTCGCCGACGCTGCGGACCATGGCGTTTTTGACTGCGCTTTGGAGCTCGCGTACGTTTCCCGGCCAGTCATACTGTTGCAGCATTTGTACGGCGCTTGGGGCAATCGACCGCACATTCTTTCCGTTTTCGCGATTGAGCAGACGGATGAAGTGTTCGACCAGTATAGGGATGTCGTCGATTCGCTTGCTCAACAGCGGCAGTTCGATCGTGAACACCCGCAATCGGTAAAACAAGTCCTCGCGAAACGCCCCTTCCTTGACGAGTTGCTCCAGGTTCTTATTGGTTGCGGCGATGATGCGGACGTCGACTCGAATTGTCTCGTTACTCCCCACGCGTTCGAATGTTCCCTCTTGAAGCAGCCGCAACACTTTGGATTGTGTCGCGGGGGTCATGTCGCCGATTTCGTCCAAAAAAATCGTGCCCCCGTTCACCTGTTCGAACTTTCCAATGCGGCGGCGGTTTGCACCGGTGAAGGATCCCATCTCGTGCCCGAAAAGCTCGCTCTCTAACAGCGTTTCCGGCAACGCGGCGCAGTTGATGGCCAAAAACGGACCGTGGCTGCGGTGGCTGTATTGATAGATGGCGCGAGCGACTATCTCTTTGCCGGTGCCGCTCGCCCCCAGAATCAAAACCGTGACGTCCTCGGCGGCAACTTGGCCGATGGCCTTGTACACCTGTTGCATGACCGGCGAGCGGCCCACAATGTGATCCGCCGGCGAGTCATCCACGTCGGCATCGAACATCGCCGGTACGTGGCTCATGCGGCTGACTTCCAGGGCACGCACTAGGACGTCGTACAGCTCATCGAGCTCCACCGGCTTGAGCAGGTATTCGAACGCTCCGCGCTTCATCGCTTCGATGGCGGTCTCCGCCGTGGTAAACGCAGTCACGATGATCACCGGCAGCCGCGCGTCAATACGGCGGATTTCAATAAACGCGTCCAAACCAGACATATCCGGCAGTCGGACGTCCAAGATGACGGCGTCGGGCCGACATTCCCGAACGGCGGAAATTCCTTGCTCCGCAGTTTCGGCCGTTATGACTTGCAAATCATCGGATGTCAGCGCTTTTTTGAGCGAATACAATACGTTTGGTTCGTCATCGACGATCAGGAGCTTCGACATGCCGGTCATCTTTTGTCGTTCGTGCCAACGTGCCGTGTGACTGGCACTTTAGCGATGCAATGGGAGGTCCCCGTTACGGAATCTAGGCGTGCGACTCGGCCGGTAATCGCACTTGAAAAGTCGTGCCTCCCGCGTCGCGGGTGTACGCAGTGATTTCGCCGCCGTGAGCATCGATAATCCGCTGCGTAACCGCCAGCCCAAGACCGAGGCCCGTTTCTTTGGTACTGAAAAATGGTTCAAACACGCGCTGGGGGTCATCCACTGGCAGTCCCTTCCCATTGTCGGCCACGCTTAGGCGAATGTGTGGACTTGGGCCGTCGTGGTCGTGGTGACCATTCACCGGCTCTCCCCGGTCCGCCTCGACCCAGATTCTACCACCGTTTTGGACCGCCTCCAGAGCATTCAACAATAAATTCAACAGAACCTGCCGCAGCTGATTCGAGTCGGCCGACACGACCAGCGGCTCATCCGCCAGTTGGCATTCTATCGAAACGTCGCGGACGGCCGCTTTGGAGGACAACAGCGAGACCGTCTGGCGTACGACGTGCGAGACGTCGACGTTTTGCCGCTCGAGGTTCGCCGGCCGCGCAAAATCCATAAACGCCTGCAAGAGATTCTCCAGTCGCGAAATTTCTTCGTCCAACACTTGCAGGTCGCGTTCATCAAGAGATGCCGTCATCCCCTTCCGCTGCGCCGCTTGAATCAGCGTCTTGATGCACATCAGCGGATTGCGCAACTCGTGGGCCATGCCGGCCGCCAATTGACCAACCGCCGCCAATTGATCCGCGCGGATGACCTCGCGATGGCGGGCTTGAAGTTGTTCCACAACCGTTTCCACGCGATCGGCCACCGTTTTTAAAATGACTTCCAGATCGGCAACGCTGGGGTCGGCCGACACTTCGACCGGACAGACAATTTCGTTCAATTTGCCGGCGACATCCCGGATCCGGACGCTGAGTTGGAAAATCGAACGACTAACGAGCCGTGCCATACCGTAACCCGCCACCAGCCCGGCTACCGCGCCGCACGTACCGAGCAGCAGCAGCGCCAACGCCAAACGCTCGGCCATCCGCTTATTTTGTTCGCTGCTTTGTTGCAACTGGACTTCGTTCAAGTCCAAATATTGGTGCAAATGTTCGAGCACATCATTGTTCAACACACTCTCAACCACGTGATCGACCGCATCGGGCGAAGGAAGCTCACCGCCGCCCTCGATCCAGCTTTCAATTGACTGAGACAAGACATCCAGGCCCTGGTCGATCTTCTGCAATTGATCGTTTTCCTCCGCCGATGATGGTAAATGCGCGGCTACCTGCCACCATCGTTCCGCAACCTCTTGGTGCTCCAGTGCTTGAGCCAATTGCTGACGGTCGGGCATCACACGGTATCGGCCCAATTCATAGCGGAGTTCACGCACGGCAATTTCCATTTCCTCGGCCGCCCGAATGCTGGAAACGTTCGCGTCCAACACGTGCGAATGGGTCCGCTGCAGCCGCAACACGTACCAGGCGCCGGAGGTGCCTAAGATCAACAGCAACACGCTGACTGCGACGGTCGGCAGGGTAATTCTCTTCATTTGCGGCATCGGCAGCGCGCTCCCGGAAGGACTGGATGAAATTCGATCATCTGGTCTGAAAACCTGCCATGTTCGAGGGCGTACGAGAAACCGCGCCCGACCTAGAATCGCCAAGTATCCGGCATTGTGGAAATATCTGTAACCGGATGGAACGGAGGCACGTCGCGGGATTCCTTTTCGGCGTAGCCATGCTCCATCAATCGTCCTCTGAGCGGGCCGTGCATAACGTGAGGTAACGCCTGTCTCCCCTGGACAGCCCCCAATCAGGCCAATTCCGGAATTCTAAATAATCTCGGACCGCTCTGGAATCATGCCGATACGCTCCGCGTTTGGCGATGTTTCCTGAGAAGCGACGGGCGAATTGTGATGACGTTGATCGGCCCCGGCATTGTCGAAATGTCCGGCCGATACGGGTCGGCAACCGACGCCGGAAATTGTACCGCCGGCTATTACGTTTCTTGTGGCGAATTACGACCGACACGAGAAGACTTCGATCAGGACCGTGGCGGCGATTATTGGGGGCAGAGGGCACATACCGTGCCACATGAGGCAAGTCTTGTGGAAGAACTATCGCTCCAGTAATGAGTTATGAAAGAAATAGCCGTTTTTGCGCGTCTCCCAATCCGGTTGGCACAAGGTTTGCTTTTGCCACGGCGGATGTTACCCACCCTTGATTTGATCGAGGTCCGCCGCAATGGCCGCAGTCAATAATTCATCCGCCCACACCACAGCCCAAGCTGACCACGCGACAGCCTCGCGGCCCAGACGTGTTGAGGTCACGCACCGCATTGAATCGGCCTTACAAATCCACTTACGGGATTCCTCCCACAGAGCTTCCGATTTGGACTACCGACTGTTGACATGGCTCGCTGCACTGGTCGCCGCCTGCGTTGTTTTAGCCGCCTTTGTCTGGTGGCAGATTTTGACATGAGTCACGTACCCGAGAAGGAACGGAGGGAAACGGTATGCTGTTGTTATCAAGACGAGTTGGGGAAAGTATTGAGCTTCCAAATTGTGGAGCGACTGTCACGGTCTTGCAGGTGCACGGCAGTCAAGTTCGGATCGGAATTTCTGCGCCGCGGGAGGTTTCAATCGTTCGGATAAGAACCTCCGTCAGGACCTGTGAACTGGAATCGGTCCAGCAAAGCCTAATTCCTTCGGCTCGCAATGAGGGCTACCAGGCGGTCAAGGAAAAATGTGCGCCCGATGTGGAATGACGAAACGAGGTTCGCAGTGAAGCGACGCGTCACAGCTATTCTGCGGGAAATGTTGGACACAAAATCACTGCGAATCCAAATTGGCGGTATTTTGGGCCGAGCGCCTATCGAAAGCGTCCAGGCG
>CALFYU010000142.1 GCA_937952455.1 uncultured Planctomycetaceae bacterium | reverse complement strand
TGTCCAGGTCAATCGATCCGGGCCGAGACCCGCGCGTTGCTGCAAATCGGGAAAATAGGTGGGCGAGGAGGAGGCCACGAAGTGAACGCCCCGCATCTTGCTGCAATGATCCTTTCCGTAGACATCCAAGTCCCCTCCGAGCCTCAGGGCGTAGCGCGGTCCGCCCATTTCACGGCACATGGCGACGAGGTGGGCGGCGTTGGCGCAGGAATGGACGAAGATCGCGTCAAGACCTCGTTTGCGAGAGTACGCGCGCAACCCCGTTGCCGCGAAGAGCAGCGGCGAAAGTTTTAACTTTTCCAGCAAGCTGCTTTCGTGCAACCCCGAGAGGTATCGCAACCCCTTCCACAGCACGGACGGATGCCAAAGCCATGTGCGCACCACGCTGCCCCACGATGGGGGCCAGCAGTAAAAGGTCCGCCGGCTTTCGGCGACCAGAAAGTCATGGCATTCCTTACGATTCGGGGAGCGCCGCGACGAGAGCATTTGCATCTCGGCACCGGCACCGCGCATCGCGTTGCCGACCCGCCACCAGGCACAATGGGTTTGATCGGGAAACTCAGGAATCAACAACCCCACGACGAACTGGTTTTGAGGGTCCGCCTCGGTAACGATGTCGGCCAAGGGATAGGCGTCGGTTTGTCGAGTCTCGGCGGCTAACATGCTAACAGGCGATATGCCTTCTCGTAGTTGGTGACGTTGTTGCGGGTTGCCATCAATTTTACACACAAGCGGCGACGGATGACCGATTTAAGATTTTCTCATAAAGCTCGTAGACTTGGGCCGCTTTGGCCGGCCAACTGTAGTCCTTGCGTACGTGGCGAACCCCCTCGGAAGACATCGCCGCCAGGCAGTTCGGTTCGGCAGCAATTTCGGTCAATTGCGCTTTCAAATCGCGCACGATGGATTCGCGGGGGCCGACATCGACGGAAAAAGCGCATTGCGGCGTGACCAGTTCCGCCGGACCGCCGTATTCGACGATCACTGGAACGCAACCCATAGCCATCGCCTCCAATACGACGGCGCCTCCAAATTCGCGGATGCTGGGAAATGTAAAAAGATCGGCCTGACCGAAATGATGCTGAACTTCGGCATGCGGCACTTGTCCCGCGAACGTGACAGAGCTGCGATTTGATAGCTCGCCGACCATCGCTTCCAGCCGCGGGCGTTCCGGACCGTCGCCAACGATCGTTAATATCGCCCGTCCATCGTTGAGCAGTTCCCGGGCCGCTTCGATGACCATGTCGCAGCCTTTGTAGGGGACCAATCGGCCGACAAACAACATCTTCAGCGGCTTTTCGTACGTTCTGAGTCGATCACTGCTGGCGAAACGCGCGGGATCGATGGCGTTTTCGGGAATGTAGTGCACCTTGTGCTGGTATCGCTGCGGGATCTCCATCTGCGTGTGTCGCGAACCGGCGATGATGGCGGCACTGTCCCGCAACGTGGCCTTGGATCCGGGCAACAACCGGTAGGCATTCCGCATGGGGACCAGCCATTCTTTTTCGCGTTTGCGTTCGGCATCGAACCACTTGGGCCAGGGCACGCCACCGTTTAACGGGCCCAGCAAAAAAGGAACGCCGTGCCGCCGACACTGTTTTGCCAAGATTGACGGAGTGGTGGGGCTGACCGGTGTGATGCGATGGACGACATCGTATTCGCCGCGGCGAATAGCAGGGCCAAACTGCTGCCAGACCAGATGTTCGAAATAGTAATAGCTGATCGGGGCGAAAGCGGCGACCGTTGTCCAACCTTTCCCGCTGCCGCCGCGAAGCAACGACGCGATCCGCCACATGCTCCGCGCAACCAATTCGGAGTCGATCGCCGTAAAGTCCCGCCCTTCTTCGAGTCCGGCACGGACAATGGCGTCCCGATTGCGAATCTGCGTGACCAAATGTCCTTGGACGAGATCATTGATGGCCATGGTGTGCGACCAACCCAGCAGCGGCACGCTCGTCCATTCCGGGTTGGCGGCTTCGGAGATCAGCAGCACTTTCAATTGTTTTTCGGATTGCGAAATCATGACTCGGCATTCTGTATGGTCGCGAAGGCCTTAACGAAGTCGGCCAAAAACATCCGTGCCGTTTCGATTCGATCTTGAGTATCTTCTCCGGCGCTTACCAAGACCTGCATCTTGTAAAGATACGGCTCACCGCCGTAGGTGTATCGCGGATAGCGGGGCGTGTCCCATTCGCCTCCGGCGGCATGCCCATAAGCCACGACAAATTGGCCGTTCGGTTCCAAAGGATTGTCGCTGGCGTAGGATAAGACGCGGAAGTGATGCGTCCGGCCTTCGTCGTCGATATCGGCCCCCTCCGCAGCGAGTGAGCGGCTGCCGCGATTGGAATAACAGATATCCGGCGGGTGCCGAACCAACCGTCCGGGGTTGCCCACCATGACGAGCACGCCGACCTTTTGATCTGTTTCGGGATTGCGGTAGATGCGGCTGACGTATTTGGCGAGCCCCAGTTCCTGTTGCACTTTGGCAGGGAGGTCGACACCGTCTTGCTCGTACTGCCAATGCCCAAACGCGGTGGGAAATCCATCCAAACGCTGGGCTTCGCCCAGGAGCACATCGTCGGGAGTCTGTTCGTAGAGTTGTCCGGGTTGAAGCCAGGACGAGGCGACGGTGATTAACGCGGCCACCGCCATGGCCATCGCAGTTTTCATGACGACGAGTCCGTTAGGTTGAGCCGATGAGGAGCGTTGAACAATCGAAACAGTCTGTCAGGCCGCGGAGCCACTTCTGGTCGCGCCGGGAGAGCACCTGCCGCTCGATTCCCAGACCGAGCGCTTTCTGAAAAGCATCGCGGGCATATTTCATATTGCCTGCCTGACGATGCGCTTCGGCCCAGTGCAGCCAAACGGACGCATCGGCGACTTCGTCGTCGGCCAGGGGGCCTAGCCGACCAATGGCCGCATCGGCGTCGCCCGCGATGAGTTCCACGGTCGCCAGAGAATCAATGAGCTGTCGATTTCCGGGCATGCTCTTTAAGGCAGCATTTAGGATCTCCCGTGCGTCTTGATCGGGGGATGAAGATTCGGCGACCGCCAATGCCAGATTGTTCTGGGCCAACGTCGAATCGGGCGCGCGGCCGATTACCGTGCGGTACAGCTTTGTCGCTTCGTCGTATCGCCCTTGAAGGAATCTGAGGTCGGCGAGCAGTTGTAAGTAATCGCTGCCTGCATCAGACACGGACGTTAGATATTGGTCGATTTCTGCCTGTGAATCGCCGGTGGTGTCGCGATTGATGATCAGTGCCTCGATGAGACACCGCGCCGCAACTTCTCGCGAGAGAGCGGCAAAACAAGTCTCGCTGAGACGCGCCGCCAATTGCGGTTCGCTCTCTTGAATCGCGACCGAAAGGATGCGGGTCAAGAGGACCCGCTGCGCCCGCGGCTCGGTGGCCGATTGTACCGCGGGAGTGACACGTATTCTCTCAAGCAGTGCATCCCGATCTAGCGCGGCGAGTGTGGATCCCGGCCGTCCGGCTTTGGCTTCGCGGATCTGCCAACGCACGAACTCATCCAAAAGTTGCGGTGATTGGGCCAGTTTGGCATAGATTTTTTGCGCACTGCCGGCGAAGGGAATCTGTCCGTTCTTGTCCGGCGACGATGAAAAATGCTGCTGCCAGAAGCGGAGGTATTCCACAAGGTCCTGCGGGCGGGCGGAAGCGCGATTTCCCAGGTCGTCGAGAATGGTAAAGGCCGCCGAGGCCCGGTCTGCTTTTTCGTAGAGGTTAGCCAAGAGCCGCAGGTCGTCTTCGCTCTTGTCCAAGATCCCTTCTGACAACCGAATGGCCTGCGCGAGTGACTCTGCGGTGCCCACCTCGGACAAATAACGAATGCGGGTGCGGATCACCGGCAACGGAACATCCGTCCCCCGTTCACCAAAGGCCCGATCTAGCATTCGTCCCGCTTCCTGGACGGATTGTGCGTCGTGAGTATTGATTAGGATATTCGCCAATACCAGCCGGGCCGCATCATTTTGTGGTGCAATTGTCAGTACTCGCCGCGCGATGGCTTCGGCCAATCGCGGTGATTGCGACGCATAGAACCGCGCCGCCCGCGTAAGTACCTCGATGCTTTGCTGATCCGCTGTCTCACGTGAGAGCGCCACCGCGTCCCAATAGAAGGCCCGCGCCTCGTCGATGAGATCCAGCTGGTGATAAAGTTGCGCCAACACAAACGACTTTTGCCGCGGGCTAAATGAAACGTTGGCCGCCAACTCCCGCAATGTAGCGAGCGCATTGTCGCGCGAGCCAAGAACTCGGTCATAAAACATCACGCAGGCATTCCAGGTGCGGATGTCAGACGGCGCCGCGTCGACCGCTTTACGAAATGCAGCTTCGGCATCGGCGAGCAGCAAGGCCTTTTGTTGTTCATCCTGAGTTTCGGCCAGCATCATGATCACGCGTCCCAGGCGCATCTGCGCTTCGGCATCATTCGGGCGCGACGCAACCCAGGACTTGGCCAGTGCGAGTGCGTGTTCTCGCTGTGTCGCTCGCGTGTAATAGGGGACAGCCCGGTCGAATAGGTGCGGCGAGAACTCAAGCATCTCACTCGCTTGCGACACAAATTGTTGCGCTTCCGCCAGACGGTTTGTGCGCGTAAAGATGTCGATAATTCGGTCCGCAAGCAAAATGTTGCGGCTACCCAGCTGCCATGCGGCCTGATAGGACGCCAGAGCCGCGTCCAATTCTCCTTGAACTAAGAACAGCTCGCCCATCAGAAATCGCGCCTTCGGCCAATTGGGGCGATGCTCGTTTATGAATTGCAGCAACTCAGTCACTTGGCCGAAGCGGGGGTCGCTCTCGGTTTTCAGGTTCTCTAACAGGATTTGTACCTGATAGGCTCGCCACTGGGTGCCCCTGGTGCCCTCAATTTCTTGAAGCCAGGTCACGTATTCCGCGAGTTGCGACCAATCCTGCCGCAACCAAGCCAACCGTGCTGCTTCATCAACGATATCTCCGTCGTGGGGAAGTCGCTCGTGAGCTGTTTGCAGCACGGTGACGGCCGCTGGTGAATCGCCGTTGCGCAAATGGGTTTGGGAAAGTTCGATATATAGCTGAGCTTGTTTGACCGTCGACGGTTCATGCTCAATCGCTTCCTGCAATACGGCAAGGGCAGCATCGAATCGCTGGCAGGCGGCGAGTACGCGAGCGCGAAATATTGAAGCCTGCGCTTGATCCTCGGCGACGTCGCAATATTTTTCAGCAGCGCGGAGGGCCGCTTCGTCGTCGCCGGCCTCCTGTTTGAGAGCGGCATAACTTTGCCACAGCGCCGGCGAGTTGCCCGAATTTTCGAGTGCCTTTTCCAAACGCTCAACCGCCAAGTCGGCGCGACCTTGGGCCACGAGCGTCTCGGCATGAACGACCTCAAGTAACTCCGCGGGCGCGCCAGCTTGGGCCGCGGTCTCCAGGGCGGTGGTCACCGCGCGCCAATTCTGTTTTGATTCGGGCATTTGTTGCTGCCGCCGTAATTCAACACTCGCCAGCGCCAAGTAGGCGTTGTGACGGATGTTCGGCCCACCCTCTACAGCGTCGAGCAATTGTTCTTCCGCCAGTGCCAAATTTCCCGTGCGGGTGGCCAGGTTTGCTAACTGGAGCCGCAGCGCGCCGAATCCTGGATTGAGTCGAATCGCTTGCCGATAGGCTGAAATGGCGACGTCCCATTGTCCGAACTGTGAACTCAGTTCTCCGTAGACCGTCCAAATCTCGGCGTACAACCGCGGGTACCGGGTTTGGATGCGCTCCCGGTCGGGCGCTCGCAAAACGGCCGTTAGCAATTCCAGGGAGTGCCGTGGCGACGATTGTTCGGCGGCAATTCTCGCGCGGACCAACGCAACACTTCCCAGCACCGCGCCCCGTTCGTCTTCAGAAACTTTGGGCGCCAGCTCTTCCAGCGGAGCGACTAATTCCTCAGCCCTGTCGAATTGTTTCGTACGGGCCAATAGCGAAGCGAGCGGAACAAGCAGCGAAAGCTCCGTATGTTTGACGTTTTGCATGCCCGTTTCCAGCGCGGCGATTGCCATTTCGTTGGCATCGGCATCTTTACGGGCCAGATACAACTTGGCGAGCGCCAAATGCGGCAGATATTCGTCTGGTTGTGCCTCAATGGCCCGTTTGAGAAATCCTTCGGCGGCGGAGGCATCCTCATCGCGCAGCCTGTCTTGTGCAGCGACGTAGTAGACGCGCGCCGCGTCGGCTCCCGTCGTGTGTTCGACCAATTGCAAGGCCTTTTGCAAGCTTTCCCCGGCAGAGTCGGCCGCGCAGGCCTGGTAGGTCTTCGCAAATTCATACTTGGCCAGCCAGGCCAACGGCTGGCTACGCTTTTCCTCGACGAGTTTGTCGAGCACTTGGCATGCATTGTTGGCGTGGCCGTTCGCATTTGCATCGGGATGGGAAATCATGATCGCGTTGGCGAGGGTCACCGCGTGCCAAACGTCATAGTCTCCGCTGTTGACCACGCGACTGAGCGCCGCGACAGCGTCATCCCACGTTTTTTCCGCACCGCTGCGTTCCCAGCGCAAATAGTTCACCAAAGCAAACGCGTAGAGTTTGTCCACGTCATTTTGCGAGAAGTCGCTGCCGTGAAGTTGCTGGTTTCGCAACTTGTCGTAGACGTCCAGTTCCATCCGGAATTCGCCGATTTCGTCGGCGATATGGGCGGCCGTGAGGGCGAGTTCGTGCCGTTCTGGAACTAGAGTCCAGGCGCGGAGGTAAAGCTGGGCCGTGCGGAGTTTCTCGCCGCTGCTGTGTGCAGTCCGATGTGCCACTTCCGCGAGGCGCACGGCGGCATCGGCGTCGTCAGGGACGATCGAGAGATAACGTGAATAGTAAGTGAGGGCGCCGGCCAAATCACCGTCCGCCTCGTGCCGTTCGGCCGTCCGCTTGAGCGTGATCAGCGCACGGTCCTCAAAGTACCGCTGCGCAAACACCACAGCGACGACGAGCACGACCGTCGCGGCGCCCCATTTCATGCCCCAGGCGGCGGCGGTCGATTTGTTCTCTGCAATCTTACGGCCAACGGAATTTAAGATATAAAGTACCATCCCAAACATCGCTGCGGCGAGCGGCACCATCGCCACCGCGGCAAAGTCGTGCGAAAACGTCTCTGAAATTTCGTTCGACCAGTAGCGTGCCAGAAGCGCTGTCGCATCGATCCGCGCGACGTTGGCAATAATGGAAACGGGCGCCACCGCTGCCAACAACAACAGGGATTTTCGCCAACCCGGTTTGGCGATGGTGATGGTCGCCACAGCCAGGGCCGAGATCCCGAAAGACATCCGCAGACCGCTACAGGCGCGCTCGACTTCGAACTGATGCCCGTCAAGCAAAATTACCGTGCCGTCGGCGATGGCCGGCTGTGCGAACAAGCGCAACGTCCAGGCGGAACACGCCGCGGCGAGCTTTTGCAGCGGCGTACTCAGCAACACTTCGATCGTACCCGGCAACGGCATCGCAAAAAACAAAAAGCCGACGGCTGGCGCCGCCCACCGCAGTACGTTCCCTCCGAAACACAACCAAGTCCAACCAGCAACCCAAACCGGCAGCGACCAAGCGTCCAGCTCCGGCAAATAGAGCCGCCCGGAGAGGTAGCGGAGCAGCCCGGCCAATAATAGTAAGGCAATACCTCCGACGGAGACCGACGAAGTCGGCTCCGGCAAGGAATCGCGGCGGATGTATAAGATTACGAGACAGAGAAACGGCACCAGAAACCCGTGCGAATAGTCGGGATTCGACGACCAGTTTCCGACAATCGCCCCCAATGGGCTCCAATAAGCCCAAATGCCGAGAATAAGGAGCGCAAACGGAACGATTCGATGCTTACTATTTGACATTTCGATCAAGTCGCGGGAATCGGACGGGGAATTTTTTGGCCCGCTCCGTACAAGGAACCGACTCCGTTCGGCACTTGACGCACGTTGTAACATGAGACGCTGGACCGGCAGACGCTTTCCTCACCGCGCGAAGCGTCAAACTCGCACAACCCGCCTCCCTGATAACAAAAAACAGACGCCAACCGCTCGGGATGGCGTCTCGGTGAAGAATTTGAATTCATCAACTGGATTGTAAAGCGAATCGCTGCTCGGCCATCCATGCGACCCCAAACCTCGAAACGGCGCCGCAGCCACGGCGAGATAGTTAGTCTTCGACCACGGCCACACGGCGAGTTCTCTTGGAGTGCACGCACCAGACAACCAGCGCCAACCCCGCCACCATCGACCAGGCAACGATCGAACTCACTTCTGGGACGGCTTGGAGAATCAAGCGCACCTCGTCGATCCCCATCCGTGCCGCACTAAACCCGAGCGTCTCCGTGTCGAAGGAAAATGTACGACCATCAGAGCTGATGCGAAACCCGTCGGGGTTTGTCGAGTTCCCAAGCTCCAACCCGCGAAACGCGAATGAGGTGTAGTAGGTGTAGTCCGGCCCAAAAATCGCATCAGTGGCCGCCAAGGTGTTCGGCGAACTACCTATGCCGACATCCGCACCAGGAAGCAAGGCCAACCCGACGATTCGCGTCTGCTCGTCAAACGTAACCTGCCCAAATGTCTTCACATGGCGATCCGGCTGACCAAACGGATCGAAATGCACGAGGTAACTCGCATATTGCCCGGCGTCCAGAGTCTTGGAACTCAGCTGGGAAAACGTCGTGTAGGTGCCAGGCGCCCCATTGTGGTCCACACCAAACCCTTCGGTCGTGGCCACCCCCTCATTAATCAGAAAGGCAAGGTTGCCCGGATCCTCTAGAGCTCCTTCACTGAAATCCGTAATGGCACCGCCGGTATTATCGATGTAGTTCAACCCGGACGAGGACGAAATCCCAAAAGCCGCGGAAGCCAATGCGGGAATGCTGGCAATGGAGAGGGCTAGAAGGACGAGGAGACTTCGCATGAGTGACCCTTGCAGATTGGTTTATTGCAAACACTTTTGAGTTTTTACTGAGCCGAAACACCCAGTGCCTGCAGATGTCGATGCATCAGTTGTGCCAAAACGGTGAAATCGGGAGGCCCCCGCCCCAGAGCGACTTCCATAAGACATTGATAGACAAGGGCTTCAGTTTTTTTCAGCGTCCGAGTTGCAAGCAGAGGGAATCGCGAACGCCGGGAAAATGCGGTGTTTAGCTGGAGAGACAGCCGCGATTTCGCATGATAATTATCATCGCGATAAAACTAGACTCGCCTCATTTCGGGGTTGAAAGCGAGTGCCTCTCCGTGATGGCCGGCAATAGGTTCCCCTGCTGAGGCGGTCCGCATTTCTTGGCAAGCTTTGGACCGATCGTGTTGCCAGGACTACAAATGCGCATGCATGTCGCCACATCGTGATACCCGTTGCCGCAGGTTGCCCGCGCTAGCGCCGGGGCGGTCGCTGACGTTTCTTCCTTCCGAACAAAGCGCATGTGAATTGCGAGTTAATGTTTTTGCGGGTGATGTACCGGGTTGGACGTACCCGAGGGTGTTTAAGAACTTGACGGGTCTGTCCAGTTCCACCGGTTCGCTGTACGCGTATCGATGAGCCGGAAGCCTGTGCGGCCCAAAGTGCACAGTTAGTAAAGGCTATTGTCACTTTCTCAATTCATTGCCGGACGGTAATACCTGCCAGAATGTCGGCAGCGCATTTGCATCGACTGATTTTCGCCGAAGAACTGAGCATCTTTTCGCGATTCCTGCAGTCGTTTTCAGCACGACATTCGATTGTTGGCGGTTGATTTTGTGGAAACTTTAGCAAATACGAAGTTTGCCAGAGTTGAAAAAGTTCGGACGGGAACGTAAAACACTCTTCAACGCGCTGTCAAAGTGGGTTATCTGATTAAGAATTTTCGATTGATAATGACTCAAGAGGAGGAATCGGCAAGCGATTTGCGTTGGGTGATCGATTAGTCGGGCCGACGGTCGCCGTCCATCCAGCGATGAGTGGAGTGTTGCTGGGTTAAAAAACGCAAACCCTATTTGGACACGTCAACGAGACATGGTGAACACTGGAATAATGGATTCATTCAGCAGTGCGCAATCGCAGAAGACCAGGGTTTTGATCGCCTTGTTCGATAAAACGCTGGTTCCACAAGTTACCCAACAGCTAGATGAGCACGGATGTGAATGTGTTTGTGCGACGAGAGTAAACGGTGACCCCTTCAAGTTCAAAGAACCGCTCGATCATTTCGACGGCGTTCTTGTCAATCTGACGGGGCTGTCCGAAGAAGGCGAGCACGTCGTTTCCGATTGGGCTCGCCAATTACCCGTCGCCGGCTGGATGTCGACCGATGACACCAACATCAGTCGCGTCGTTCGCGCTCTCAAATTCGGGGCATTTGACGTGTTTCACGGCGAACTCGGTTCGCTGGACGCCAAAACCCTCGTCAACGAATTGAAAACACGTTGCGGCGAATGTAACGGGATTCGCAGCTTCTCGGACGAGTCCGACGCGGTGCCGCACTATGGTGGCCGATTCGACCCGAAGTTCGTCAATAACGCATCCTCGGAACCAGCCAAAGCGGGACGATCTTCCGAATCGCATCATCCGCACAGCGGGGGCACGCCGCCATGCAACCGCAGCCGTTCCTCTCCCGACTGCGGCAATTTGGACGAACGGGCTCATTCTCTGCGGATGTCCATCCGCGGTTCCAGTGCGGCGATGGAATCCGTAAGGCGACACGTGCTCGAAGTCGCGACAACATCAGCCACGGTCATGATCTGGGGGCAAAGCGGGACGGGGAAGGAATTGGTGGCCCGCGCAATTCATCGCTACAGTTCTCGCAGTGAGAATCCCTACCTTCCCGTAAACATGTCGGCGATTCCCGACGGTTTAGCCGAAAGCCTGTTGTTTGGGCACGTCAAAGGTTCTTTCACGCATGCGACCCAATCCAACGAAGGCCTTTGCGAGACCGCTGACAATGGCACGCTGTTTCTCGACGAGATCAGCGAAATGGAGATCAGCCTGCAACCGAAGCTATTGCGTTTTTTGCAGGAAGGGACGGTTCGCCGCGTAGGGGCACAAACCGAGAAGCAGGTCGACGTGCGGATTATCGCTGCCTCGAACCACGACCCGGAATCGGTCATCCGGGACGGCAAATTGCGCAGCGACCTGTTCTACCGGTTGAACGTGGTGCCCATCTATTTGCCGCCGCTTTCAGAGCGGCGAGAGGACATTGCGGAACTGGCGGAGTTGTTTCTCTCCCGCGCCGTCGCCACTCACAAGCGATCGGCACAGGGCTTTACCGACGAGGCCATGCGGATTCTGATCGAGTACGACTGGCCGGGGAACATCCGCCAACTGGAAAACGCCGTGGAGCGGATCGCGATTTTTGCAAAGGGCGACCTTGTGGAACCGATGGACATTCCTTCGGAGTTTCACTCGCCGTCGTATCTTCCCATCGCGGCCGGCAAAGGCAAGAGTGCGACCAGTTGGTCTTCTGGTGATCGTTCGTCGCAAGCGGACGAACCGCCGACGCCGGTTGTGCGTCCACAGCTATCGGAAGTTCAACAATTTGAGCGGGCCGCGATAATTGATGCTTTGCAACGCGCCGACGGACATGTGGTCGATGCGGCAAATCTCGTGGGGTTGGGGCAGGCGACGCTCTATCGCAAGATCAAGCAGTACGACATTCCGCATGAACGGCACCGACGCCGGAAAACGCCCAAGTAAGTACGGCTGCTTTTACGCGGGGCTGCTGCGCATGGAATCGCGCGCGCCCGTGATTTGCCTATGGACGTCTAAAATTTCCTCCGCATTGCCAAGCTTCGCGTATCGACTATGACTGACGGAATTGCCACCACCGATCAACTCGCGCCGGCATCGGACGCGCGCTATTCCCCCATCGACACCCCGGCCTCGAAGGCGTCCTCGGCGACGGCCGATCTCGCGGCCGAGGTTGTCATTGAACCAAAGTCGGGCTGGATTGCAGTCGACTTCCGGGAGCTGTGGAACTTCCACGAATTGTTGTGGTTCCTGGTCTGGCGCGATGTGAAAGTCCGCTACAAGCAAACCGTCCTGGGGGTGGCTTGGGCCGTACTGGTCCCAGTGCTGAGCGTCACGATCTTCACGGTCATCTTCGGGAATTTCGCGGGGCTTAAAGAGACGCTCCCGCCGCAGTTGGTGGCCTCCTATCCGGTCTATGTCTATGCCGGACTGCTCCCCTGGCTGTTTTTCTCAAACGCCATATCGTTGGGCGGACAATCGCTGGTGAACCAGCGACAATTGCTCACCAAGATTTATTTCCCGCGGCTGTTTGTCCCGACGGCCACCGTTACTGGTGGACTTGTTGATATGGCGTTGTCATTCGGGGTGTTCTTAGTGTTGATGGCCATCTACGGAGTGCGGCCGGCTCCCATGATTTCGCTGTTGCCGTTGCTCGTCGTGCTAGCCTGGGCCGCATCGCTGGGAATTGCCTATACCTTGTCGGCGCTGACCGTAACGTACCGCGACTTTCGTTTTGTGATCCCCTTCATGGTACAGGCCTGGCAGTTCCTCAGCCCGGTGGTTTATCCCACGAACATCGTCCCCGAACGCTATCAGTATCTGTACGCCTTAAATCCATTAGTAGGAATCATCGAAGGGTTTCGCTGTGCGATTTTCGGCATGCCCATGCCGTGGGGGTTGATCGGCGTTTCAGCGCTCAGCACAGCCGTGCTATTCGTTTACGGATTATTTTATTTCCGGAAGACCGAGAGACGCTTCGCCGACATCGCCTGACCGGCGCAGCGGTTCGCGTTTCGTGACTAGCCTAAACCGACAATGAATCCACCTATCATCACCGTCGACAACCTCGGCAAGGCCTACCGGCTGGGACACCAGGAGGAACCTTACCCGAACTTTCGGGAGGCGCTCGTCGGACTGGCGAAAGCGCCGCTGCGGCGGTTTCAGCAATTGAGCGGCCGCAGTTCGGAGGGTTTGTTTTGGGCTCTCGATGACGTTTCGTTCGAGATCAATCGCGGCGAGGTCGTGGGCCTCATCGGCCGCAACGGGGCCGGCAAGAGCACGCTACTGAAAATTCTCAGCCGTATCACCATGCCGACCACGGGCCGCGCGGTTCTCCGCGGCCGTGTCGCCTCGCTGTTGGAAGTGGGCACCGGATTTCACCCGGAACTTTCCGGCCGCGAAAATATCTACCTCAACGGCTCGATTCTCGGCATGAGGAAAGCCGAGATCGACCGCAAGTTCGACGAAATCGTCGCGTTTGCTGAAGTCGAGCAGTTTTTGGACACGCCGGTGAAGCGTTATTCCAGTGGAATGTATGTCCGTTTGGCGTTTGCCGTCGCGGCGCACCTGGAGCCGGAGATTCTGATTGTCGACGAAGTTCTCGCGGTTGGCGACGCACAATTTCAAAAGAAATGCCTCGGGAAGATGCAGGAGGTCTCGTCCGGTGACGGGCGGACGGTGTTGTTCGTCAGCCACAATATGGCGGCGGTCACGGAACTGTGCCAGCGGGCGCTATTGTTTCGCGACGGGCAGACCGTATCTGCTGGGCCCACGGCGAAAGTCGTCGACCAGTATTTGCAAAACGGCAACACGGACGTGGCACATCTTTACGAACCCGAAGTGGATCCGGATCGTGACGCATCACTCATATCGGCGTCGATTCAGGATTCCTGCGGCGAGTCGGTGCCGATCGTTCGTTTCGGCGAGCCGTGGTCGGTGGTCACGTCGTGGAACGTGCGCCGCCCGTCACCCTTGGCGTCGGCGTCGCTACGGGTGTTCGATCTCAGCGGGCGATTGATCTTGGTGAGCAATACGATCGGCCTGCCCAAGACGTTCTTCGAATCGGCTGGCGTATTTGACGTGAAGTGCTCATTTCCCGTCAACGTTTTGCGCCCGGGACAATATTTTCTCACCATCGGGCTGTGGGTCCGCGGTCGCGGAGCGATCGACGAGCATGAGCGGTGCATCTCGTTTCATGTCAGCGACGTCCCACATGATCCCGAATACGTTTACACCGCTGTGGGAGATCCCGCGGCGGTCTCTCCCACGGACTGGACGCTCGTGGAAAGTAAAACCCCAGCCCTGACAGGAGAGTGCTGATGCGGAACACGATTATTCTCGGTACCGGCCGCAGCGGAACGAGTATGGTCACGGCCTGCTTTCGAAACACCGGTGCATATTTCGGTGATCAACTGATCCAGTCAACGCCTGCCAATCCGTTCGGTTATTACGAATCGCAGATCATCAACGACCTCAATAACCGACTCGTGTTCCGCCTGCTTTACCCGCGGGGGACGTTTCGACTGCGGCGGTTCTTGTATCCCCGCACGCATTACGACTGGCGAGCATTCTGGGCCGTACTGCCCTATTCGGAGCGTTCTGTCGAATTGCGGCCGCGGGAACGGGACTTGATCGACGATCTTCTCGCCAACCGGCCATTTTGCTTTAAGGACCCGCGGTTCAGCGCCACCCTAGGAACCTGGAAGGATTACCTTCCGGACGACACTCGCTTTCTCACGGTGTTTCGCTGCCCGTTTCGCACGGTCGACAGCATGCTGCGGGATGCCCGCGAGTCATATCGTCCCAGCCTGGAGTTCCGGCGTAACAAATTGCTGCGCACGTGGATCCGCACTTACGAACGTTTGCTGCGTTGGGCCGAAACGGATGAACGCTTTATGGTGTTCGATTCGGAATTGCTATTAGCCGGACGCGGCCAGAATGAACTTGAGTCGTTCGTCGAAAGCCAATTGGATTTCTCACAGATTGACCCCCAGGTGCGGCGGTCAAAGGGCATCGCTCATATGGACGGCCGACTGGAAGCGCGCGCGACGCGATTGCACCAACTCCTGCAAAACGTGTGTGAAGAACACTTGGGACGGATTCATTCGGAAACGCTTCTGCCGAGTTCCCACACCCGGCTGATTGAATAGAGAAGAATTTACAACAAATGAGCACGCCTTCGATTAGTGTGATGATGCCGGTTTACAACGGGGAGCGGTACCTCGCGCCGGCTGTGGAAAGTATTCTGGGGCAAACGGTCCGCGACTTTGAGTTCTTGATCATCGACGACGGTTCGACCGATGACAGCCTGAAGATGCTCCAGGACTATGCCGCCCGCGATTCCCGCATCGTCCTCACCAGTCGCGAAAACAAAGGGCATGTCGTGAGCCTCAACGAGATGCTTGCCGCGGCGCGCGGTGAGTTCTTGGCCCGCATGGACGCCGATGACATTTCGCTGCCCGCACGGTTCGAGAAGCAATTGAGATTTCTGCGAAACCACGAGGACATCCTGGCCGTGGGAACGGCGCAACAGTGGATCGACCCCAAGGACCGACCGCTGCGGCGGTTTCATCCCCCGGAGAAACACGAAGAGATCGACGCCGCGCACCTGCAGAAATGTGAGGGCGTGATTTGCCATCCCTCCGTCATGATGCGGCGAAAACCGGTCGTCGATTGCGGCGGCTACAACGAGACCCGTTTCGGTGCGGAGGACCTCGATCTGTGGCTGCGTTTGGCCGAAATCGGGCGGCTGGCCAACCTGGACGAAATCCTGATCCATTATCGCTTTCACTCCAAAAAGATGGGTTGGATCCAAAAGGATCGGCAGATGCGGTCGGCCATCGCGGCCGTGGAAGCCGCGGGGGTTCGCCGGGGACAGCCGCTTAACGATGTGGGAAAGAACCGCGACCTCGAAGTGCCGACGGTTGCCAGCCAACAACTGGCTTGGACCTGGTGGGCCTTGCGCGACGGCAATGTGGCCACGGCGCGGAGATACGCCGTGGAAGGGGTCTTACGGCAGCCGTTCAACACGACGGCGTGGTGCGCGTTCTGTTGCGCGATGAGGGGACGGTGAGAACAATGATCACAGAGTCTTCGCAGCCCGGCAGCCAAACGTGTCCTGACTCACGTCAGGGTGCGTTGCGGTGCGCGCTGTTCACTCCGAAATGGCCGGCAACGACGGCCAGCAATGGAATCGTGACCTACGTCTCGGTCCTCAATGACCAATTGCGTCAAGGTGGCCATCGGCCGGTCGTGGTGACAAAAGCCAACGGATCCGCCGTAGTGGGTGCAGGCGACGAGGAGATTGCGCAGTGGTCGCCGCGGTATGGGCTGCTCGAACGAATCGGTGATCGGTTGACGAAACTCCTCGCTCAAGATGACTCACAACGACGGCGCACTCAGGCGGGCCGGGGAATCGCGGAGGCATTGACGCGGGAGATCGGCGATCACCCGATCGATTTACTGGAAATGGAAGAGTCCTTCGGCCTCTCCCAACACGTGGCGCGGTATGTGCCGTTTCCGGTCGTGGTGCGTCTGCATGGTCCCTGGTTTCTCAACGGGCTGGCCAATGGAGATCGGAAGAGCGTAGTGTAGGGAAAGAGTGTAGAACTCGGTGGTCGACGTATCATT
>CALFYU010000141.1 GCA_937952455.1 uncultured Planctomycetaceae bacterium | reverse complement strand
TGACGTTGTTGAGCACCTCGAGCTTGTGGGGATCCCACGGCTCATAGATGCCGAAGAAGTTCCAGTTCGGTCCCCGCAAAAACGTGCCCAACACGATCAGTCCGATCCACAGCGGCAAAAAGCCGAACATGAAGGTCAGGACTGCAAATTTTCGTTCGTTGAATGAATAGTAACCGTTGCCCCGCTTATTGAAGTCGATGTACGGCAGGGCCATCAGTCCCACCAAAATGATAGACGGCAGGACCACACCGGCCATCCAAGGATCATAATAAACGAGCATCTCCTGCAGCCCCAGGAAGTACCACGGGGCTTTCGAGGGGTTGGGGGTCTTAACGGCCGACGCCGGTTCTTCCAGCGGCGCCTGCAGCGCGATTCCCCACAATACCAGCAGGGCCATCAGCCCGACCATGCAGATCAGTTCGGTATAGACCAAATCGGGCCAGACCAGAACCTTCTCGTTGTCCTCCTGTTCGTAAAGCGGCCGCCCAGCCGCGATGCGGTCGTCATTATCGTTGGCCCGGCGGAAATACAACCAGGTGAAGTAGCCCACGATGAATAGCATCGAGACAATCGGCACGTTATCCGGCTTGCCGACGATCTGCCGAAAGTCGTAATCGGTCATGCTGAGCGCCATGAACACAATCACCACATTCAGCAGCACCCAGGCCACCGTGGCGTTGGCCAGCACGCGCCGCAGCAGGATCAGCAGCACAAACGCCGCGACGGTGCCGAAGAAGTACAGCACCGGATTGGCCAGCGAATCGATCCCGGTCTTGATGAATTCCGGCATGCGAATTAGAAACGCATCCGGGTCGCTGGTTCCCGTAAAATGAGCGATCGCGACCAGAAAAAAGCCCATAGCGATGATCGCCCAGGTCGTGGTATAGGCCAAGCTCGGACCGTCCGACCAATGCTCTCCCGCATGGCCTTTGTCGCCGCTCTCATGATCGTGCTTGCCGGGACCTTCGACGTACGCGCGATAGGCCCAAACTGCATTCATCGCGAACAGCAACAGATACAGCCAGCCCAGGCCAAAAATCACGTCGGAAGTGAGATCGGGATGATGCATCGACGAATAACTCGCAAGCAAACCAATTGTGTGATTAAATCCACGGCCGCGCGAAACACGGACCTGTCCATGACCATCGCGCCGCTACAGCGGCTGGCTGATGCCGCCGTCTTTTCTGACGCGCCAAAAGTGGATGGCAATCAGCGTTGCCACGACCAGGGGAATGAACACGCAGTGCAAAATATAGAAACGGTTCAAAGTGGCTTCGCCGACAAACCGACCTCCCAAGAGCACAAACCTCGCGTCGCTGCCGGAGGTAATTAAATCGAAGCCGCCGATATTCAATATCTGGGCACCCGGCCCCTCGCTCCCTAGAAACGGCGTCGCCCGTGCCATGTTCGAACCGACCGTGATCGCCCAAATGGCCAACTGGTCCCAGGGAAGTAGGTAGCCGGTAAACGACAACAGCAACGTCAACACCAGCAACAGCACGCCGACCACCCAGTTGAATTCCCGCGGGGGTTTATAACTTCCCGTGAGAAACACGCGGTACATGTGCAGCCAGACCGTGATGACCATCGCGTGTGCGCCCCAACGATGGATTTCCCGCATCACGCCCAGTGTCGCCACGTCGCGCAACGCCAGGATGTCGTTAAACGCATGCTCCAGTGTGGGCCGGTAATAGAACATCAACAACACGCCGGTGACCGTCTCAACCAAGAATAGAAAGAAGGTGATCCCGCCCATGCACCATGTGTAGGAGAGGGCGATGCCCTGTTTCTTGATCGAGACCGGATGCAGGTGCAGAAAGAAGTTTGTCAGCATCACCACGACGCGGTTGCGTCGGTCGTACGGCGCCGGATGCCGAAACACACTCTTCCAGAGTTGAGACTCGCGAATATATTCGCCGATTTTCATCGGTGTCCTCGTTTGCACCTGTGTGATTTAAGTAAACTGCTTCGCAGCTTGTGGCCGTGGTGACCGACGGAAAATGGCCCGTCAAGCTTCGACGTACGACTTGGGGTCTTCCCACTGCCCCATCTCTTCTTGAAACTTCAGGCTCTTGTCGACCTCCAGCATGCCGTCGGCGGCAACGGTAATTCCATGGCGCTCCAACGGACGCGGCGCGGGGCCCTCGAAGTTAATTCCGTCGATATAAAATCCCGAACCGTGGCAAGGGCATTTGAACTTCTGCTCTCCTTCAAGCCAGTTTGGCGTGCAGCCCAGGTGTGTACAGACCGTCGACAACGCCACAATGACGTTCTTGCCCTTGTAGCGATCGGTGTGGACCACCCAAATGCCGCGCTCCGCCTTCCACTTGGTCGAGACCGTCCCGAAGTCGTAATCGCTGGGCGAACCGATCTTGAATCGGCTCGGCGGTTCGACCAACACGTTCGGCAATCCGAAGCGAACGAGCGCCAATGCCCACGCCGTCGAGGCGCCGGCCAGCATGATCCATGCGGCGGCAAACGCCGAGGGAATCACCAACAGCGAGGACAGAAAGCTGCGCCGCTCCTCATTGACCGGCGCCGGCGCGGGCTTCACCTTTGCCTTGCGCGGTGGGACCGGCATTTTCGGCGGCAGCTTTTTACCGTCCGGCGCAGTCGCCGCAGGTTCTGACTCCACTGCCCGCTTTTCATTGCGAAACGCCGCCAGCATCTCTTTGACCGACGGCTTTTCGCCGCCGGCTGCCGCCGCCGGAGCCGCTTTCTTCTTTGCCGGCGCCGCGGGACTGGCCTTGTCGGCCTTGGCTGCCCCGCCACCTGCCGCCGCGGCGCGGGCCGCCGCTAAGATATCTTTAGTCGATGTCGGCTTGGCCCCACCTGCCGCTGCCGGCTTGGGCTTCGCCTTAGTTTCCGCAGCTGCCGGCTTCTCCGCCTTGCCCCCTCCGCCTGACGCCGAGGCACGGGCTGCTGCCAGAATGTCTTTGGTCGAAGTCGGCTTTTTCTTCGGAGCCGCTGGCTTGTCTTCCGACGCGGGAGCCTCCGCCGTTTCAGCAACGGTTTCTTCTGCGGCCGTTTCTTCGCCAGCAGGAGTCTCAGCGACTTCCTCAGCCGGCGCGTCCTGGGCTGATCCTCCGGAAACCTCGGCGCGGCAAAACGCCAAGATGTCCGCGGTGGTCATGTTCTTCCGATCTGGAATCTTTGCCATAGCGGTTCCGAGTGAATTCCTGAGGGCGAAGGACACATCGTCCGGCAGCGCGAACTCTTATCGCTGCACGATGGCGTCAATCGCTGATAATCGAGGTCGATTTCTCATTCACGTCTTGAATCCGGCACGCGATGGAATGCCGGGACGTTGAAAGTGATTGGGAAGGGGGACCAGTGATTCGCGTGACCGGCATCCGAGCCGAACGAGATGCCCCCTTCTACACGGGGTGTCCCCGATAAGTAACGAATTTTGGCATGAAGAATCCCGGCTGACAACCGAGAAGCGTCCATTCCCACCGGTTTTCTCAGTTCCAAGAATGTTCCCCAAGTCGTTTCCCAGCCACGAGAAGTAGTCAGTCGGCGAAACGTAACTCAGGCTCGGTTTCACAGACATGCGGACGCGCACCATGCCCAAAGGATCACCGACCGGGCGGCGAGAAACTCCTCCGCAAGCGACGCCCGTCGACACCGGCTGACGAATTGATTCGCTGCGCAATTCACGACAAAATAGTGGATATGCCCGCTCCCCCTCATTCGCGAACGATCGCGCAACTCGAAAACTTGATCCGCCGCGATCCCGCGCAGCGGGGATTGATCGGAACGGAGCGCGAATTCGGCCCCCTGTGCCCCGGACATCTCGCCGCTGCCGCGACCGACCTGGTTCAGCATGGACGCAGCGTGGCCGTGGTCACCGGCGTCTACAGCCCCCGCGGCCAGCCCCCGGCCGCCGAGCCCGAGGGTCCTCTCGGCGCACTGTTTCTCGCTCAGATTCTCCATCAATTGGGAATTGACGCGTTCCTCATCACCGACAACCGCTGCCACCACGCGCTCTCAGTCGCCGCGCACGCGATGGATTTCTCCGCCGAGCGGGTATTGCAAACGGTGATCAAGGATGACGCCGATTGCGAAACGTTCTTCCAGTCGGCCCGCGCAGCGACGTTGACGCATGTCATTGCCATCGAACGCGTCGGCCCCAGTCACACCTCCGGTTCGCTGCGCGTACAATCGCGAGAGGGACCGGTTCCCGTGGAGGAATTCCGTCAGCAAGTTCCGCTCGCCGCGCGCAACCACTGCCATAATATGCGCGGTGAAATCATCGATGAATTCTCAGGCAACCTGCACCGCTTGTTCGAATTCGCCGCCGCGCGTCCAGGTATCAAATCGATCGGCATCGGCGACGGCGCCAACGAGATCGGCATGGGAAGCATCCCCTGGGAAAACCTGCGACAACGGCTCGATGGCGATCACGCCGGCCGCATCCCCTGCCGCATCGCCACCGACTGGACGATCATCGCCGGCACCAGCAACTGGGGCGGCTACGCCCTTGCTACCGCCGTCGCGCTCCTGAAAGACGCCGTGCACGTTCTCGCACCCTATGACGCCGCGCAACAGTTCGACGTCCTATCGCAAATGGTCGCACAAGGCCCCGCCGTAGACGGCGTCACGCTCAAGCAAGAAGCAACTGTCGATGGTCTGCCGTTCGCGACGTACATCCAACCGTTGGACGGAATGCGGCAGTTGTTGCGTATTGACTAACGCCCCCCGGAAGGGCGAGGCTCCCGCCGAGCCGCGCGCACACGGACCGTGTCAATCTCTCCAACGATTCTGCAAATCACACCAAACGCACCGGCGCGGCTCAGCAGGAGCTTCGCCCTCCCGGCGTCCCCCTTCAATAATCCACCACTCCCCCATCCGCATCGAGCCGCGGACCCCGCCAGTGGTATTTGTAATTCGGGTCCGCCGCCACCTTCGCCAGCGCCGTTTCGTCGACGTCCACGCACAATCCCGTCCCCTCCGGCAATGTCACGTACCCGTCATCGGACCGTCGCCAATGCGGTTTGACGATCGTCCCCAGCAGTTCGTCGTCATACGACTCGTGGATCAAAAACAACGGCACCGATGCCGCCACGTGGAAACTGGCCGTCATGCCCAAATAGGACTGCGTGCAGTGCGGCGCCAGCGGCGTCATATAAGCCTCGGCCAGCGTGGCGATCTTTTTCATCTGGCTGATGCCCCCCGTGTAACCGCAATCGGGCTGCACGATGTCCAAGGCCTTTTCCGCCAGGTACGGCATGATGCCCCAGATCGTGCGATCCCGTTCGCCGGCGGCGAGCGGAATGCGGATCTGCTGTTTCAGCCGTTTGAACACCTCGATATTCCCCGGCACCGCCGGCTCTTCCAGGAACAGGATGTTGTACGGCTCGATGGCGGCGGCGAATTGAATCAACATCGCCGGCGGCACCGCGCTGTGTGCGTCGAACATCACCGTGCCGTCGGGGCCGACCTTTTCGCGGGCAGCGCGGACCGACTGTACCATGCGTTCGATTTGATCGGGGTTGCCCGACTGCGGCTGCGGTCCGCTGCCGACTTTGATCGCCTTGTCGGCCGGATAAACGCGAATCCTCTCCCGCAGCGGCCCGCCCAAAAGTCGATAGACCGGCACGCCCCACAACTGGCCGGTGATGTCCCACAGCGCCATATCGATCCCCGCGATGGCGTGCACCATAAACGCGCCGCCCCGCTGATTCCGTTCCGCCCGATAAAGCATTTGCCACAGATGTTCAATCCGCGTTGGATTCTGCCCGTCCAACAACTCAAACATCGCCGTCGCCAACGCCGCCGCCACGCTGGGCACCACCCCTTTGATCTCCCCCCAACCGCTGATGCCGTGATTGGTGTCGATCTTGACGTACACCCGATCTCGGCAAATGTTCGGCGTCAACCGCGTGATGCGAATCGACGATGTGCGATCCGCCACCTCCGCCCCCGGATCGGCCGCCTGCGCTTTACCAATAAACAGCGCCGCCCCAGCCGCAGCCCCCATCGATCCAAGTAATGTGCGGCGCGGGATGGGGGTGTTGTGAGCGGGTAGGGTCATGGTCGGCTCCTGGGTGTGATTCGCGGACTTTGGCGGCAAGATCTGTACGCCTCCATTGAACCGCGCCGCAGTGCGAATGCCAAGTCGGTCTCACGCTGGGTGGCCCGACCGCGCAGCGGTTGGGTGCCGACAGGCACAAGAAGCCGCGCCTTGTGCG
>CALFYU010000140.1 GCA_937952455.1 uncultured Planctomycetaceae bacterium | reverse complement strand
TAATGTCCTGCAAGGCACGTTGCCGTTGACCTCTATGTTGTCGATCTGCTACGGGCAACTGGGCAATCGGGACTTGCAGTTGCATGCTTTGCAGCGCACGAAGGAACTTGCCCCGTTAAACCCTCGGGTCAGATTCCAACTCGCGAGCGCGTTGACACTGGCCAATCGCATCGATGACGCCGCCAACGAATTGTCCCAGGTTAGTCTTCGGCACGAAGGCGCCGCAACGGTCGCTGCCGAACTACTCATGCGCCGACAACTCCAGCGCCCGCAGCCGCAACGAAAATGGAGCGATACCGTCGAGACGATGCAGAATACTCTGCTCACCAACCTAGAAAAAATAGATCGCAAATTCTCAAACGACTGGACGGCCGTCAAAATCACGATGGCCCGCGCCTACAACAATCAGGCCACGGATTTGGCCGGCACCGTTCCCCAGAAGGCGAATGAATCCCTCGATCAGTCCGAACAACTCCTGAGCGCAGCAATTTCTGAACAACCGGACGAACCCCAATATTGGACCGAATTGTCCAATGTCCGGTTCCTGCGCGGCACATTGGCCAATGACGAAACCGAGCAAAAGAAACTCCAAAAAGATGCCCTGGAGACTTTGGATCAAGCAGAGGCGGCGCTCGGCCGCCAGGCCATCTTTCTCGCCGCCCGCGCCAGAGGCTTGGGGATCATCCACGCCAATGATGACGACCGCAGCGAAATATTGAAACAAGTCAACGCGCTTGCCAACGACACGGACGATATGAGCGACGCGGACAAGATTGTGCTCTACAAAGCACTCGGTTCTGCCAACCTTCGGCTGGGTTCGATGGAATCCGCCCGCCGGTATCGGCAAAAGGTCGTCGACCTCGATCAGGATAATTTGGAATACCAACTGATGCTGTTTCAATTGGTTTTGGCCGAAACGCAAGACCTGCTGAATTTGGTCAAGCCGAACCTGCCGGAGCAGGAGGTGGCCAAAATTCGCAACGAGCAGGAAGTGCAGCTTCAAAGAGCCAACGAGATCGTCGAAGATATTCGCAGAATCGAAGGCGCCGCAGGCCCCTACGGCAATTTTGCGAAAGCGAGCGTAATATTTCGCAATGCAGAATTCGCCCAACGATACGCGGGGCGCCAGGATGCGAAATTGGACGACCCGGAACTCAAAGCGAGTATTGTGCGGGCCCGCGATTTACTGCTGGATGCCGAAAGCAAACAGCCCAATCAGGCCTCGATCCCCGCCCTCCTGGGGCGCATCGAGGTCGTCTTAAATCAGGACGAAGCCGCCATCAACCATTTGCTAAAGGCAGTGGAGTTGGGGGACCTCGATCCGAATACGCTCAATCAACTCGTGCCGTTGCTGACCAAATTCAACCGCAATGAAGAACTGCGGGACATCGTACAGCGCGTGGAGCGCCGCAATCCCCAGATGTTGACCTCCTCAGCCGACTCCGCGTTCGGCACCCGCCTGGGACTGTCCGGTGCCGAAGCGTCCCTCCGACTGGGCGACTACGATTCCGCCGCCGAGCTGATCGGTAAGATCTCCCAGGACAAAGACAATGACGCGAACTATCAGTTGCGCATCGGGCACGTCAACCTGTTACAGGCCCGCAGCAACAAACGCGTCGACAAAGCCGACAACATCGAGCCCCACTTCCGCAAAGCCGTCGAACTCGCACCGCAGGACCCCAGAGCCTGGGCCTCCTTGGTCTCCTACCTGATCGAAGCCGACCGCCGCGACGAAGCGCAGCGAGAAATCGACAACGCCAAGCAGCAATTAAGTGCCGATGACAACCACGCACTATTCGCCCGATTAAATCGCGTCATGGGCAACCTCGACGAAGCGACGCGGGAGTATGAAGCGGCGCTGAATCAAAATCCCACGGATGTGCCGCTTTTGGGCGAAATCGTGGACTATTACATGGTAACCAAGAATCCCGATGCTGCCAAACGGGCTGTCGAAGCCGCGCTGACAATGGACAATGAGAATGCCTATTTGCACAGTCTCGCGGTCAACCTCTATGTACAAACCGGCCGTCACGACTTGGCCAAGAAGTATCTGGATAAAATCCTAGTCCGTGAGTCGGAATTTACGCGCGACTTCGTCAAGTACGCACGCCGGCGCAAAGCTCTGATCATGGGCAGAACGAATGTGTATCAGGAAAGCCTCAAGGCTTTGGCGGAGATCGACAAGAATTTGCAAGATGCGAGAAATATCGACGATTTGCGGACGAAGGTCGAGATCCTAAGTTCACACGCGACCCAAGAAGCGCAATTGGAGCAGATCAAACTCCTAAACGAAATCGACGGTACGGGCCACATGACTCCGCGCGAACGATTCGTATTGGCGAAGTTGTATCGAGTTCGCGGAAATTGGGACGAATCGAAACGACACCTGCTGGAGCTGATCGACAATGCCCCGAATTCGCCGCAATTTCTCGCCGAATACATCGACGGTTTGATCGCTGAACGCCAATTGCGCGATGCCGGCACCCTGATCGCGAATCTAGAACGCCTGGCACCGAATTCCATGACGTTGGCCTTAATTCAGGCCCGCTTTCACGTGGCGAACAACCATCCGGAGGATGCGGTACAAGAACTCACCGAATATCTCAAGCAACATCCGGCGCCGAATTTCGATCCCGAACTGGCAACGCGTGTTGCTGAACTCTACAAAGCCGAGCCTCGACCGACCGACGAATTGTTAGATGCATTTGAACAGTTTATCAAAAACATCGATGACCCCGCCGCGGCCCAAGTGTTGACAAAGGCCCGGGCACTCGTCGCCGAGGAAAAGCCGGATGAAGCCGCGCGGCTGGTCGCCGCGTATACCGGTAAGACGCGAGTGGCTGCGGCAATGTCAACCAAAGAAGTCCTCGCTGTTGCCAAGATCCTCGAGTCGCTGGTCGCCGAGCAAGAAATCGTCTCAGATGATGCGGTCATCCGCCAAGCTGAGAAGGCCTATAAAGACTACGCAACATTGGCCCAAGAACCGGATGCCGAACTCACATTGGCCGCCTTTTATGGTCGGCAAGGCCGTGTCGCCGAAGCCATCGAGATTTGCGATCGACTGGCTGCAGTCGTACCCCAACCGAAGTTGATTGCCATGAAAGTCGCTTTGATTCGCACGGGATTCGCTTCTCCAGCGGAAGTCGCCCGCGTCGCCCAAGACGTCGACAAAGCCGTCGCGGACGACCCGACTTCGCTTCCACCATTACTGCAGCTTCCCACGATGCGGGACTATCAAAAAATGGACGCCGAGGCAGTGGCAGCCTTTCGGAAACACTTGGATAAGGAACCGGATAATGTCATGGCCAATAACAATCTCGCGTGGTTATTGGCGATGGGAAGCGGCGATACCCGGGATGAGAATAAGGCATTAGAGCTGATCGAAAAGGCGATCGCTGTCCGCGGCCCGGTCCCCGAGTTCCTCGACACCCGCGCCACGGTACACATGATACAAAGAGACTACGCCGCCGCGATCAAGGACTTGACGACGGCGATCAATTCAACCACCGACAACAAGGCCATGTACTTCCACCTCGCACAGGCATACCTCAGTAACAACGAATTCTCAGAGGCGAAGAACGCCATGATCAAAGCAAAAGAGCTGGGACTGACCCCCGCCGATTTGCACCCACGTGAAAACTCGATGTACGAACAGCTCTTAAGGGACTTGGGGTTGGATGTGAAACGAGAAGCGCCGTGATCGTGGACGCTGAGGGGGGGACCACGCGGATTTTGCCCGCCGTCCCCCCTTAATTCTTCGGCAGTTGGTGACGTAGCCATAACCGACCGCACCCAAACGGCCGGACTCGGCGAAACCGCCCAGATTACCGTATCTCTCTACCAGGAAACACGTTTCGACTATGGGTTCTTTCACGGTCATCGATCAAGAGACGCCATCCCAGGCAACAAAAAAACGGTGGCAAACCTGGATTTTTTTGTTGACACACGTTGGTTGATCACCGTAAATTAGAAAAATGTCGTCACGATGGCGAGCGACACGTCGGTCGACACCGCTCCCATCGACAGCTTGCATCAAAAGATTCACCGGAACTGATATGCGACAAAGAGCCTACAATTGGGTTCTGCTTCTCGGCTGCATGGCCCTGCTTATGGGTCTGTCGTCGACTGCTCGCGCCGGTTATATCTCTGATTCCACTCAGTTGGCCGATTGGTGTCTTGAGGAACCGGGCGCGTCCAGTTCTTCGGCATCATCCACCCACGTCGAGCAAAAGCCGCTCGCTCCCACCGCGCTGCTTCAGATGTTCGGGCCTTTGGCGGTCAAGGGCAACATGAACGCCGGATCGGGAATCGGTGTGCCGTCGGTCGGCGGACCAGGATCCACGATGCCCATTGCCGGCTTGCTATTGCCGGTAGAAATCACGCAAAGTCAATTGACGGCTCGCATGGCCGTCACGTCTCAAACCTCACGCCCCCCGCCCCACGTCGACCGCCTATTTCGACCGCCCCGGGCCTGCTAGTTTTTTTGCGAATCGATAGTAATTCGTTTCACGATTTTGCACTGAGCCGCTGGAACGCCCAGCCGCTCAAAATTTCTCAAAAACTAGCAACACTAAGGTTTGAATCGATGAAAAAATCACTCTTTGTGGCCAGCTTGGTCGCTGCGGCACTGTTAATGCCGGGATCGAAAGCACATGCGCAATTCGGCGTAGGTTTTGAATCGCCTATCGGAATGGACTTCAGCGTTTTCGACAACGCGAATGGC
>CALFYU010000139.1 GCA_937952455.1 uncultured Planctomycetaceae bacterium | reverse complement strand
TGCGAATTGCCAGCGGGTCGCTGTCTTCGGCCTGCACTATGGCGGGGTCAACGAGTAGCAGACAGCAAAGGAGAACAAGATTGGACGATAATAAAGGCGTGCGAAACATTTCAGGAAACCTCTGATATGTGAGTCGCCCCGGTCAGCATTCCGCTAAGACGCTACCGGCAATTGGCCGCGGGCGCAAAACCAGCATTTTACCGCGAGGTCCTTCAAAACGGCAGCGAATTGAGGCTAGCTCCGACGCACCTCCGGGCGACCCAACCTGCCTGAAATCCCAGCCCGCGATTCTGCGCGCCTGGAATCAATCTTAGTGCCGGAATCCCCAATACCGGCATTTTGCGGCCCCAGTGGCGAGCGCTTTGACAATCTGATCCCACGGCCACCGCGACCGAAAGCGAGGCCGTCGGCAGTTTTCTCTGTTAGAACGCTGGGGCTTAAATGACCGCGGCGCGTCGAGCGGAAACAGATTAGGGCCGGTCATTTGCATGCTCAGGACCACGCCCTCCTTATGTAGTTGCGGACTCCCAATCCGTCTCCGCTACAACCAGTGGCAGTTCCCATTTGGCCACGGAATCTGCCCCTGGTTTCAAAACCCTCTAATGCGTCACCCCAGCGCTTTCATGAAAGGTTCTCTTACAAGCACAACCGGGTTTTGAAGCTGGTTCTAGGCAGAAACGTCCGGTTTAGCCATGCTTGATGGATGATTTACGCGTCCCGTGGTCGAGGAGATTCTTATTGACAAGTGTCGTCCGGAATCTTGAAACTGAATGTGGCAAGGTTGTGTCAACCGGAACATTCATCGGACGGCTACTCCGGATATTCGTCGGTTGGGGTTCGGAATCGATAGGAACAATAGATGTTAACCGTAAAAGAAGTGAATCGATTTACACCCCTCCAATTTCAGTTCAATGAGCAAGAATGGATGCATGGCAAGCTGGTCTTGATCGCAGTGGTGTTGCTTTTGGCGTCCGTCGCAGGGATGCATACTGCGTTTGGGCAGCAAACGCCGGAAGAGGAGATCGATATCTCGCAGTTCGTCCGTACGGCCCTCCCGCTCGAAGAGATCAAGGGAGACATTAAGAAGCCGGAAAAGCCGCGGCCTCCGACCGAAACCGACCATGTCAAATTCGTGATCTATTCGGTCAACATGAAGCGGAAGGAGGCCCGCCACATCTGGGTTTCTCCGGGTAGCTACTTCAAAAAGCGGAAATCGGACCACGACTACGGCGTGAGCATCACCTTGACGGTCTACGATACCGCCGATGCGTGCCTGAAGAGGGCCAAACAAGACTACGATCTGTATGCGAAACACAAAGAGCGTGTGCTGCGAAAACTTGATGCTGGCGATTTTTCATTCACATGGCTGCCGATCTATTTCAATAAGATCGACGTTGCGTCGGAGACACATATCGTTCTGGGACGTTATCGGCTGCATACACGCGTTACGTACCGCAATCCTTCGTTCGTCGGTGAGGACTTCGACCAGATTACGTTTACGACAAAAGAATCCAAGCGTCTCGCGCTGATGGCTTTTGAGAAGCTGGAGGAATTGGTCGGCAAAAGTCCCATTCAATTGGACATCACCCTCCGCGACGAGGATCGGCAGTTTACGATGTCCGATCGAGCCGAGTTGGTGATCACGGTTTCCAACCGCGGGCGCCAGACGTATGAGGATTGCACGTTGCGGATTGCCGCCGAGGGCAAATTTGGCAATCCGGACGACCCGGCGTTTTTTTTCCCTTCGGATCGCGATGCGCTCTCGGCCGAACGCGATTTTCGTGTGGCACTACGGCCTAAGACGGAGCAGACGATTGTCATTCCCATTCGCTCGGCTGACATTGCCTCGCGTAAAAAGGATGCCGATTTCAAGAAGCAGTGGCACCTGGATCGGAAGACCTGGGTATATCTGAACCTGTTGGGTGCGCCCTCCCAGGATGAAAAGCCGGCTAATGAAAAGTCCGTCGCGCTGGAAAAGGCACTCAGCATTCAAGTGCTTGGCAAAAAAGAGAAGCAGGACCGCCAAGAGATCCTCTACGACAAAACGGAGTCCATCCACGTCGCATCGGCTGACGGCAAGCCGGGAGCGATCGCCCACATTGCGTTTCCCGATTTTCGACCGGTGGTGGGCATGCCGAAGACGGATAAAGTCCGCCGCGAATACTATATGAAAGGTGATATTCGCATCGCTCTGGTCGGCAATCAGACGATCCGCGCCCTGGCAGTTCGGGCGGCTCGTTATGGCGATCGTTGGACGCGAAGCGGTCCTCCACCCGGCGATCCCGAATTCCCGGAAACGCCGGCCAAGGTTGTGGAGAATATTGCGGAATTCGTGACTGATGCTTTAATGCCCAAAGGGGCACCCGCCGACATGTGGACGCCCAGGGGAAACGCCGAGTCGATTTGGCGGCGGGAATACGGCTTTGGTGCCCCCCTCCCGGCTCATAAAATGACCGATCCCGACGTTGGAACGACGTTCGTCTGCCAAGAACATGCAATGTTGTTCGGATCACTGGTGCGTTCATTGGGATTTCCTTGCCGAGAAGTGAACGTGCTAACCTTCATCGGCTGGGTTCGCCCGGACTGGCAAGATGCTTCGAACGACGTCTGGTACGACGGGCATTGGAACTATTGGGGGCTATTCGACTATACCGATCCGACCCCCGAACCGTTTCGCGACCCGGCCGCTTGGTATAAACGTTGGCACGGCAGATATGTCGTCTATCGAGGTAAGGCTCGGTTTGACGCCGACAAATACCAGGTCACGAGCCGGTTCAACATCGGTGAAGGGAAACGCGGCCATTCGCATTGGCACGAACCGTATATGAGTTATTGGGAAGCTGACGGTGACGGGACGCGTCTGAAGGACGGCCGCCTCGTGATGTCGGAGCAGCCGGAAGTACAGATCGACATCCACTCGCCTGTGGCCTTACTCGTCGAATTGCCCGATGGCCGGCAGTTCGGCATGACCAAAAAACCAGCCGGCGATCCGGCGGCGTGGTTCTTCGACGACGAACGCCCGGGGCTGATCAATGAGATCCCCGGTTGCCTCTATGTGCCCGAAAACCTGCTCAAAGCCTATCCTAGCACTGCATCCGGAAAGGACGGGCACGTCGCCCCCCAGCGTTTGGTCATTCCTCTCCCTGACGGCGTAGCGGCGAATGACCTCACACTCAAACTGACGGCGACCGGAACCGGCGGCTATCGCATCGACCTGCGGGATGTCAACCGGGATGGCATCCAGACCTATCAATCGAAAACCGGCGAGGTGGTTAAGGGTGACGTCGCCACCATCAGCATCGGTGATTTTAAACCGGAAGGAGAACGGGCGATACCGGTCATCGCTCCGCCCACTCATAACCCTCCTGCGGCAGACACAACTCCCTACCTCGGCATCATCACGCACGCGATCGACGACATATTGGCGGAATCATTGCAGGTTCCCAAGCGATCCGGTGTGATGGTCAGTCGTGTCGAACCAAATAGCCCGGCCGCGGCGGCGGGGTTGAGGTCCTTTGACGTTGTTACCCAGCTCAATTCACGTCCAGTTGTTGAGCGCGGCGACGTTCGCGAGATCGTCCGTGGCACAAAGATCGGCGATGTGGTCTCGCTGGAAGTCAATCGCCTCGGCCGAGTTGAAATACCGCTTGCTGCGCGTCCGAATTCACCCGCTGTCCCGGAACCTCACGGTGAATTGCTGCTATCGGAGGACTTTGCAGACGTGAAGAGTCGGCTGGCAGAGCGATGGAGTGAGGGTTATCGCATTGCCAGCATCGCGCGGAATCGCGGTCACTGGCACGCCCTCTTGGCCCCACGGGCAGTTGATGAAGTGCAGATCGGCAAAGTCCTGGGCAGTTTCGAGGACCTGAGGAGGCTCATGCAGACCTATGCCGAATCGAATTGGGAGCTGCGACACATCGCTCACAACGACAACGAGTGGGGAGCTGTATTTGCCAAACGCAGCTCGAAGCGAACGCAAGTGCTCACGTCTCACAAAACCAGCAAAGAAGTCTATGCCGAAATAAAAAAACGCTGGAAACAGAAGTATCAAGTCACGGCGGCCGCGCATGACGAATCGCATTGGGTTCTGTTGTTCACAAAAAATTCGGGCCTGCGTGGGCAGTCATTCGTCAGCTATGACGAGTGGGACAAAGTCAAAGAGGTCATTCGCAGAAAGTGGTAGGAAGGCCGGGGCATCACCAGCGTCGCCCGTGATGGCAAACGTTGGCTGGTCATCTTCTCGCGCCGCGATTTCCAAAAGGAACGTTGGTACATCGGCTCTGCCGAGTTTTTGGATGAGAAAATGACTCAATCCCGTGCCGAGGGTTACCGCCTCGCTGTGGTCGCAGACGGCTCGAAGAATTGGTTCGTCGTTCTAACCAAGCCAAAGTAGTCACGCGTGCTGCGTAAGTCGTTGATGAAACGACACGATCAACGACCAATCAAGGGGGGGTGATTTGCAACAGGTTTCGTTGGCTCGATCCAAACCATGTACACCGTTTCCACAAACCAACCCCAAGAGTCGAAAAACCAAGCAAGACCTGATCGGGTTTCATAGGAAGCATTTTCGATTCCTCTATCGGTCAGCTTTGAGACACGCCCCCCCGGAACAGCCGAAAAAACGGGCAGAATTATCCTGCTTGGCGTCCTGCGAAGTGCTGCGTCCGTGCACAAGGTCGAACCGTCATTTTCCATTTGCGAAATTCCCCCAGCGGCTGCCCACATCGACAGAAACCGCCCCGCCGCTCAGGCGTGCCCGATGGTCCCGCTCGGCATTCTGACGCTCCCACCCCAATCTCCTCCGCCGCGACCGGATACAGGCCGGCACATCATCTCCGGTGCCGACGCCCCGCGAGAACGCGGAGCGAGTCGCTTCGAGGCGGATTGAAT
>CALFYU010000138.1 GCA_937952455.1 uncultured Planctomycetaceae bacterium | reverse complement strand
CCGCTCTTCAAGGTCCTTTTCGCGTTGCTCGATCCCGGCGATGGCCCGTAAGCGGCCGTCGATCTTGCGGACTTTTGCGTTCAAATTCCGCAGAACCGTATCCTTGGCCGTATCGCCCCCGTTTTCTTTCAAAACCGCCTCACGGGCTTCCACAGCCTGTTTTGCGTGTTCCAATTGCCGTTCAGTGGCTGCGCGTTTTTGGGTCATGTCTGTTGTGGGTTATCGTCTCTAGGAGGAAGGAGGCGGGAATTTCCAATTTGTTCGCTCGGAAGGCGAGTAAAAGATGCTTGAATCGCCTGCAGTTTAGCTAGGCATCAACCGTTTTGCCAAGGCTGTCCGCCGTCGATTTCCGACGACGACAACGAAACCGGCCCCTAAGTCCACCGGAGGGCGAGTCGAACACATTGCTCGACGACGATTGGACTTCATCTTGATCCTCAGATCGGCTGCGCCGTATAAACCCGCCCCGCCGATTGCCCGATCGGCGATTCGATTACCCTCGGTGCACGTTGCTTCATGTCGATTGTCGTTCGCCATCTCGTCAAGACTTTTGGGGAAACGCGTGCGATTGGCGGCATCGGTTTTGAGATACCCGGGCCGGGAGTCGTCGGCCTGATCGGTCCCAACGGCGCGGGCAAAACGACGACATTGCGGATGCTGACCTCCTTTCTGGCACCGACGGCGGGGACGTTGCAGGTCGCCGGATTTGATACGCAGACTCAGGCGCGAGAAGTCCGCCGCCGGGTCGGTTTTCTCGCGGAGTCGAATGCCGTCTACCCCGATGCCCGTGTCGGCGAATACCTGGCGTTTCGTGCGAAGCTGAAGCGCGTGCCGCGGCGCAACCGCGCCGCAGAAATCGATCGCTGTTTGCAGGCGTGCGGGCTGTCCGGGTTTCGACAGCGGATTATCGGACGGCTCTCGCATGGGCAGCGGCGGCGGGTCGCCTTGGCTGATGCGCTTTTGAACAATCCGCCGGTGCTGATTCTCGACGAGCCGACCGCCGGCTTGGATCCTTTGCAGGTCCGGCAATTCCGCGGATTGCTGGCCGAGATGGCGTCCGAACACACGATCTTGCTTTCCACGCACGTGCTGGCCGAAGCCGAAGCGGTCTGTAGCCGGGTGTTGGTCCTGTCGCGGGGACAATTGGTCGACGACGTCCAACTGGCCGCGTCCGTCGGCCATCGCAGCTGCCGTTTGGAGGTCGCCGGACCGCGGGAATTGATCCATGCGGCTCTGCTAACGATCGATGGAATTCTCTCCGTTGAACTTTCGAGTGCCGACGGCGATTGGCAGGCGTTTGAGTTGTTGCACCGCGCTGATATCGATGTCCGCCCCCGGTTAGCGGATTTCTGTATGCACCGCGGCTGGGCGATCCGCGAACTCTCCGCTGCGCGTCCCGCACTGGAAGCGCGGTTTGTGCGAGCCATGTTCTCCGAACCTTCAAAGGCGGCCTGATGTCGACCCTTGTTTCTCAACCACAGGATGTGCCGTGCGACGCGTCGGTCGGATTAATTTCGCGGCTGCTGGATTGGCTGGTCGACAGTGCTGGTGCCGTGATGACCGTCGCCGTGTGGGAAATCCTCGCTCACTTCCGGCGCCCGGCGGCCTACGTGATGTTGCTGGCGGCGACACTCATCGCCGGGTGGAACTTTTCATTGCTCGTCACGTTACTGGCCCAAGGGCGCGTTGTGCCGCTACGGCAAGCGGACGACCCATTGGCGCAGTTTTTAGGCCCGAACGTTTTCTTGGTCTTCTCGTTAATGTTGATCGTCCCCGTAGTTACGATGGGCATGGTGGCCGATGAGCGACGGCGCGGAACTTGGGAATCGCTACTGACGACTCCCGTCGAGCCTTGGCAAGTTTTGATGGGAAAATTCGCCGCCGCTTGGACTGCCGTCGTGGTGAACGTGTTGCCATGGATATGCTACGTCGCGGCGCTGCGTTGGTGGCCGGGACTCGGCTTGGAGTTCGACCGCGGATATCTCATCGGCGGAGTGATTGGCATCGGGACCGTTTCGTTGACGTTATGCGGCATCGGCCTGCTTTGTACGTCGATCTGCAAGGCTCCCTTTGCGGCGAGTGTGGCAACCGTGTCGGCAATGATTGCGCTGTTGCTGTTGAGTCTCGCGCCGCAATCGATGCAGTACTGGCAGCTCGACGAGTCCTGGATCGCTGCCGCCGAGCGGGTGGCCGTGTGGGAGCATTTGGCGGCGTTCAGCACTGGAGCCGTCGATCCGCGCGTTATTTGTGGGCACGTGACGTTTGCCTGTTTTCTGCTGTGGATTGCTTGTCAGGTGTGCAAAGTTCGTGATTGACGCAATTAACTGCCTCAAGTGGTAAATGAGAGATCGGAAAGTCTTCCGCATGCTGTCCACGAAAAAAAGATGGCGGCGAATTCTACGAAGCCTCGCCGGAGGCGTCGTCGTTGCGGCCTCACTGGTGGCCGTCAATTGGGGAGTCGGCATCATTGCCCCGCAGAGCTGGGACATGACCGACCAGCGGCGGTTGACGCTCTCATCTCAGTCGCGCGACGTGCTGGCTCGCCTCGACGGGACGGTCACCGTGACGTTGTTTACCGAAAGCGAAGTACGCACGACGCGCGCGCAGAGCTTCGACCGCGCCGCGGCAATGTTGATCGACCTGCTCCGGCAGTACCAACAATACGCCGAGCATTTTCGCGTCGAACGGATCACCTCGGACAATTCGGCGGTCGGGCTGAAGTTGCAGCAACGCTTTCCGAATCTCTTCGCGCCGTGCGTATTGATTAGGTACGAGTTGCCGAACGGCGACGAGCGCCATGAAGTGCTCAGGCATGAGGACTTGGCCGAGTTTTTTGGAGCGCCGGAAGGACGCGTGGCGGCGGTTGATTTCTTTGCCGAACAAACAGTCACCGCCGCACTGGCGCGGCTAGCCGACGGCGAGCCGCCGACCGTAGTTTATTGCCTCACCGGACATGGCGAACTGTCCTTAGATGCCGAAGGGGAGGACAGCACGCGGTCTGTCAGTGAGTTGGCTGCCTATTTGCAATCAGCGGGCATCGAATTGCGGCCGTTGGACTTGGTTTCCGCAACGCACGTTCCCGCTGATGCCGACGTCGTGTGGCTCGCGGGACCGCAGACCGAATTCGATGCGGCCGATGCGGCGAAGCTTGAGACCTATTTCAAACATGGCGGGAGCGGGCTGTTGCTGTTCGATCTTATCCAGGATCACCACAGCGGCGCGGTACAGCCCACAGGATTCGATGGCCTGTTGCGCCGGCAAGGTGTGTTGCTGGGGGATGACTATGTTGTGACGACCACATTTGACAACCGGCTCTCCACAGCCGCACGGGCGCTGTCGGCCGGTGGTGACCATTCATTGGCACGAGCACTGCCCCGCGCGTCGTTGGATTTCCTTCAGGCGCGCAGCGTGCGACTGCTGCCCGAAACGGCCGCACCGCATGCGCGGTGTACGCCGCTGCTCCTATCGCAAGAGGCTCCGCAGTGTTGGGCGGAAACGGATGTCGTTTCGCGCAAGCTGGCCGAATGGAATGCCGGACAGGATCTCCCCGGCCCGGTGTCGTTGGCCGTCGCGGTGGAGCGATTGGATCGCAACTTGCCGGAACCGATGCTGGTCGTCGCGGGAGATGCGGAGTTCGCATCGAATCGCGGCATGCATGGCCCGGGGCAATATGGGGCGGAAATGTTCGTTCTGCGGAGTCTCCATTGGCTCGCCGGCAAAAAACGGGCGATGCAGGATATTCCCTCCCGCCGCCGCAGGCCCTATCAACTCGCCGGGACGCCGCAGGAACAGCGGGGCATGGTGTGGAAGACCGTCCTTTTTCTGTCGGCTCTGATTTCAACAGCAGGGGCTACGGTGTGGACCATTCGCCGCAATGGCTGACACATTGCGATGGCCACGGCGGCGACTCCTAAAACACCGGTTTTTTGCTCGATTTTCCGGCGACGGCTCTGCTAGAATGACGTCGACGTTGCGGGTCCGGTCCATCTCACGGCTGCCGCAGCTCACCAGGGCGCACCGCATTTGCGCCCCGAATCGCTCATCCACTTCCAAGCTGTGAGAACCCTCTATGAGTAACGTGATCAAGGTCGAGTGCACGCACTGTTTTGCAACATTTGGCGCCAAGAGCGAACAGTCATTAGGGAAGACTGCCCGCTGTCCCAAATGTTCGAAAAAGTTTGTGCTGCAGGCCAAGGAAGAACCCGACGCCGATCCCTTTCTCGATGATATTGACCCCCCGCGCCGCACACGCCGCCGCCGTCCCAGTGCGCCGCGTAAGCCGATTGAACCGCGGGAATCAAGTGAACCGCACGAACGGCACGAACCCGAAGAGGTGCCGCTGGCGTTGGCGCGTCCACAACTTCGGCGGCTGAAGAAAAAACGTTCTCCTTCGGAGGACGATGTCGAGGACACAGGGGGTGGGCTGTTTGGATTGGGAGTTCCGCAATGGGCCATCGGTGGCATTTTGGGCAGCCTGCTGGGAGTCGTGGCATGGGTCTCGGTGGGTTACCTGCTCTATCTGCAAATCGGTTGGATCGCCATCGGTATGGGCTTCATGGTGGGATTCGGGGTCCGCGTAGCCGCCGGCGAGGACGACGGGATTGCTCCCGGGATCACAGCTGCGGTGATTACCATCGTGGCGATTCTGTTGTCCAAATTCCTAGTCGCTGTGTTGTTGGCGGGAGTGGTGGCGGACCAATTGGCGGGCGTCGTGAGGGACGTCGAGATGTTGGCAGTTCAACAAGTGGCCGATAAGATCGTTGACGAGCGGATCAACGCGGGCGAGGAGATTGATTGGCCTGAAAACAACCTGCCGCTGTTCGGTCGCGTGGACGGCGACGTCTCCAGAGATTACCCGCCCGAAATTTGGGAGGAGGCCCAGCTTCGCTTTGAGGATCTGCCCGACGACGAACAAAAGGCGCTCCGCGAGGCGGCAAAAAAAGACATCGAGCAAGGAGACGACAATAACGCAGAGTTAGCCGGCTCCATCGTCGGCCACATCTTCGTGCTCAGTTTCAGCATTCTGGACTTCCTCTGGATTCCGCTCGCGGCATTTACCGCATTTCAGCTTGGCGCCAACGTGGCGGACTAATGAGCCATGCCCGTACGCCCGGTTCGCCCGCTGGAGGCGGCGCTTCGTTGCATCGACGTCCGGGAGATTCTAAATTCATGATATCTTCGTGATCGCCCGGTACCCTGTTGGGGACCGCGCGTTCGGTGCGTTTCCTCATGCGGGTTTGCGCAGCGATGCGAGAGTCTTAATAATACATTATCGGCAAAGTGCGCGAGCAATCAGGAACGGTTCGATGAAGCGAAACGTCAAGTTAATCTGCGGTCTCGTGACGGGATTAGGACTGGGCGCGTGCGTCTACTTTTCGCTCCCCGATGCCAGTCAAGGGCGCGACGAAAGCCGGGTAAAACCGGGGTTGGCGTCGGCGCGGGAGACGTATCGTCCCAGCAAGGTTCCAGATCGAATTGTGCTCACCTGGAAAGACGACGTCGCCACGACCCAGGCGGTCACTTGGCGGACCGATACGACGGTCACCAAAGCGGTCGCCGAAATCGCGCGGGCGGAGCAGGGGCCTTGGTTTGTCAGCAAAGCCAAGCAAATCGACGCAACTACCGAAGAACTGGAAACCGACCTGGGCAAGGCGCACTATCACGCGGCCGAATTTACCGGATTAACGCCCGAGACGTTATACGTCTATCGCGTGGGGGACGGCACGAATTGGAGTTCCTGGATCCACTTTCGCACTCCCAGTTCCGAACCGGAACCGTTCACGTTCATCTATTTCGGCGACGCGCAGAACGCACTCAAAGCCCATTGGGCGCGCGTGATTCGCGGCGCGTTCGCCGATGCTCCGCAAGCGAAATTCATGTTGCACGCCGGCGATTTGATCAATGTGCCGATTCGCGACGAAGAATGGGGCGAGTGGCATGAAGCGGGCGGGTGGGTCAACGGCATGCTGCCCAGCATCGCCATCCCCGGTAACCATGAATACGCCAAGGAAGATATCTACGGCAACACTTATCCCATCGGCCGCCGCCGGTTGGCGCCGCATTGGCGGCCGACGTTTCAGTTTCCCGAAAACGGCCCGCCGGGACTCGAGGAGACCGTCTACTGGCTCGACTTTCAAGGTGTGCGGTTCATCGGCCTCAACACGAACGACAAAATCGAAGAACAGGCGGCCTGGATGGACAAGGTCTTGGCGGATAACCCCAACCGTTGGACGATCGCCACGCAACACGCCCCGATCTATTCCGCCAGTCGCCGCCGCGACAACCCAGAGATTCGCAATGCCTGGCAGCCGATCTTCGACAAGCACCACGTCGACATCGTCCTGCAGGGACACGATCACAGCTATGGCCGCACGGGATTGATGGTCCACGAAAACGCCCCAACCGGCCACAGCGCACACGATCCTGAGGCGGGGACGATGTACGTCGTTTCGGTCAGCGGACCGAAGATGTACGACCGCAACGCTTTCAGATTCGTCCGCCGCGCAGAGGATACGCCACTGTGTCAAATTATCACCGTCGCTGGCGACGAGTTGCGGTACGACGCCAAATCGGCGACGGGTGAGCTGTACGACGCGTTCACGCTGAAAAAACGGGACGGCGAACCGAATGAGCTCATCGAACGCATCCCCAATACTCCGGAGCGCCTGCGGCCGGAATCGATGCAGTAGCGCAAGCCACACTCGTGGACAAGCCGCCGAAGGTCCCGCCGTAAGCCGATTATTGGATATCGATCCGCTGCCGCCCACCCGATTTCAGGGCCGCTAGATTCACCTTGAGTGTGTGCTCCGCTTCGTCGATCGTGCAGGCGACAGGGAAATGGCCGGCAACGG
>CALFYU010000137.1 GCA_937952455.1 uncultured Planctomycetaceae bacterium | reverse complement strand
GTCGGGAGGTGTCCGGCAAGACACCGCAAGCGGTCGACGATATGCGCCGCGTCCTGGACGACAAGTCGGTCGACGCCGTGATCGTCGCTACGCCCGACCACTGGCATGCGCCGGCGGCGATTCTGGCATGCGAAGCGGGCAAGCACGTCTACGTCGAAAAGCCGTGTTCGCACAATATCCGCGAAGGACGCCTGCTGGTCGACGCGGCTCGCCGCAACAAACGGGTCGTGCAACACGGTACACAGGTCCGCAGCACCGACATGATGATCGAGGCCGTACAGAAACTGCGAGAAGGAGTCATCGGCAACGTGCTGGTGGTCAAAGCCTGGAATATCCAAAAGCGACGTTCGATCGGGCATGGAGAACCGGGCGAGGCACCGGAGGTGCTGGACTACGAAAACTGGGTTGGCCCAGCGGAGATGATCCCCTATCAAGAGAACCGCGTGCACGACGGCTGGCATTGGTGGTACCACTTCGGCACGGGCGACATGGGGAACGACGGCGTACACGACATTGATTATGCCCGTTGGGGATTGGGGGTCAGGACGCATCCCTCGAAGATCACTGCTGCCGGCGGGAAGTATTTCTTCGACGACGACCAACAATTTCCAGACACGCAGCAAGTCACGTTCGAATATCCCGGCGACGGCCGGCCGGGCGACCGGCGAATGTTTATCTACGAACAGCGGTTATGGTCCACGAATTATCCGCACAACGTCGACAGCGGCGTGGAGTTTTACGGGACCAAGGGCCAAATGTTTCTCAGCCGCCGCGGCAAAATTCAAGTTTTGGGGGAACGCAACAAACGGACCGAGGTCGCCGTCGCGCCCGAGCCGCAAAACGCCGAAAAGCACGTGGCCAATTTCTTGGACTGCGTGCGGAACGATCGCCGGCCCAACGGTGACATCGAATACGGCCACCTCAGTTCATCGCTGTGTCATCTGGGCAACATCGCCACGCGTCTGGGCCGTTCGCTGCAGTTTGATCCGGATCAGGAAAAGTTCATCAACGACGACGAAGCCAATTTGCTCGTGTCGCGCCCTTATCGCGATCACTGGGCTGCGCCGGCAGGGGCGTAGGGCTCGTTCCCGCGGAGTGCGCGGCGAGTCCAATACGGTTCACGTTGCCGTTCAGTCTTTCACGACCGGGTTGACGAGCGTGCCGATGCCGGTGACGGTGATGGCGACTTCGTCGCCGTTTTCCAGCGTGAATTCATCCGGCGGGACGATGCCCGTGCCGGTGAGCAGGACGGCTCCGTGGGGGAAGTCGTTTTCCTTGCCCAGCCAGCCGATCAGATCCTCGAAGCTGCGGGCCATCTGGGCCAGGTCGGTTTCGCCGTGAAAGACCTCTGCTCCGGCTCGTTTGATCGAAAGCACGATTTTTGTTCCCGCGCGGTCGAGCGGTTCTTCCGGCACCAAGACACACGGCCCCAGTCCGCAGCATTGTTTGTAGAACTTCGCCTGCGGCAGGTAGAGCGGGTTTTCGCCTTCGATGTCGCGGGCCGACATGTCGTTGCCGATGGTCAGCCCGACGAGCTTTTTCTCCGGCGAGACCATCAGCGCCAACTCCGGTTCGGGAACCGCGCAATCGCTGTCGAAGCGGACGCGCAACGGTCGGCCGGGC
>CALFYU010000136.1 GCA_937952455.1 uncultured Planctomycetaceae bacterium | reverse complement strand
AATCTGTGTTCAATCTGTGGCCAAGAAGACCCCGCCGCCCGTTGCCTTATCGCGGGTCGGTGTCGCAGGCAATTGACCGGTCCAACTTATCGAAATTCTGCCGATTCGCAACCAAACTCACGCGTTCTTAACCTGCTTGCCCTTTTGAGATGTCAGACGTAATGTTAGACTGCAGAGGTGATTCGGCTGGCGTACCCCATGACGGCCGACACGCTGGGCAGACGCGGTGGTTGTGTATTCCCCTATCAGGTTTGCAGCGCGATGCGTCTACCCGGACCGAGAGGCTTGCTGACTCGGTCCACCTTTCCTCCAGAGATTTGGCGCCCCAAGTACCATTCCGCGACCACCGTTTCGGGAACCAGTTTGGTGAACGGCAAGTGTCGACACCGGCAACTGGACGAAACGGCTGCCTGAGTTTTTTTCATCACCCGACAGAACGTGGAAAATCCGATTTCTATGCGACGGACTGACATACGCAACATTGCCATCATTGCGCACGTGGACCACGGCAAGACGACTCTCGTAGACGCCCTGCTGCGGCAGAGTGGACAATTCCGCGATGCGCAACTCCAAGGTGACTGCATCCTCGACTCCAATGACCTGGAGCGTGAGCGGGGCATTACGATCCTGGCTAAGAACATCGCCATCAACTATCAGGGGGTGAAGATCAACGTGATCGACACTCCCGGCCACGCGGATTTCGGAGGCGAGGTCGAGCGCGTGCTGAAAATGGCCGACGGTGCAATCCTGCTCGTCGATTCGTTTGAAGGCCCGCGGCCACAGACGCGGTTCGTGCTCAGCAAGGCACTCGAATGCGGTCTAAAACCGGTCGTCGTCATCAACAAGATCGACCGCCCCGACTGTCGCCCCGACGAGGTGTTGTCGCAGGTGTTCGACTTATTGGTCGAATTGGGCGCCGATGACGAGACGCTCGACTTCCCCTACGTGTATGCCAGCGCCCGCGAAGGATACGCCACACACGATCCCAAAGAGCGGACCGACACGATTCACCCCGTGTTGGATATGGTCATCGACAATATTCCCGGTCCGAAGGTCGATGCCGACGCGCCGTTTCAAATGATGGTGACCACGATCGCCTGGTCCGAATACGTCGGGCGGGTTGCGATCGGCCGCATCAACTCCGGCGAGGTCTCCAAGGGGGACAAGGTGGTCGTCCTCAAAGGCGACGGCAGCCAGGTCGCCGGGGAGGTGGTGAATCTGGAATTGTTCGACAAACTAGGCCGCAGCGAAGCCCAAAAAGCAACGGCCGGCGACATTGTGGCCCTCACCGGACTGCCCGAGCCGGAGATCGGCGACACGGTTTGCCCGCCCGAACACCCGAATCCGCTGGAGCGGGTGGCTGTCGATGAACCGACGCTGTCGATGCTGTTCACCGTCAACTCCTCGCCATTAGCCGGCCGCGACGGCAAATACGTCACCAGTCGCCACTTGCGTGCCCGACTGATGAAGGAGTTGGAATCGAACGTGGCGCTGCGGGTCGAAGACGCCGACCAGAACGACGCCTTCAAGGTCTCCGGCCGCGGTCTGTTGCACCTGTCGATTCTGATTGAGCAGATGCGGCGCGAGGGCTACGAATTGTCGGTAGGCAAGCCGCAGGTCATTCGCAAACAGATTGACGGCAAATGGCACGAACCGTTCGAGACGTTGGAAGTTGACGTTCCCGCCGCCGACGTCGGGTCGGTGATGGAAATGGTTGGTGCCCGCCGCGGTCAGATGGAAGAAATGTCGTCCAGTTCGACCGGAATGACGCACCTGCGGTTCTCAATTCCCGCCCGCGGCCTGATCGGCCTGCGGACCCGCGTGCTCAATGCCACCAAGGGCGAAGCGATCATGCACCATCGCTTCGAGAGTTTCAAACGCTGCGAAGGGGAGATTCCCCGCCGCCCCAACGGCGTGCTCGTCTCGCAAGAAAACGGCAAAGTCGTCGCCTATGCTTTATGGAAATTGCAGGAGCGCTCGGACATGTTTGTCGCGCCGGGCGACGATTGTTATGAAGGGATGATTATCGGCGAGAATTCCCGCGATAGCGACATGGTCGTCAATCCCATCCGCGAAAAGAAGCTGACGAACATTCGTTCCTCCGGCGCGGACGACGCGATTCTGCTGCGACCGCCGCGGAAGATGTCGTTGGAGATGGCGCTGGAATACATCGAGGATGACGAATTCGTGGAGATCACTCCCACCGTCATTCGCCTGCGTAAGGTCCTGCTCACCGAAACTGCCCGCAAACGACAGGGACGCACACGATCGGCGTAACGCCCCGCCGCCCGACACGAACGCATGACAGAGAAACCGCAAATCGTTCTCGGCAGCCGGAATCGCAAGAAGAGCGCTGAAATCAAAGACCTGTTGTCGCCCTTCGGCTTCGATCTCGTCAGCATCGCCGACGTGGCCGATATCGATGAGGTTGTCGAAGACGGCCAAACTTTCGCCGAAAACGCCGCTAAAAAGGCCCGCGAGCCGGCGCTGGAACTGTCGCGGTGGGTGTTGGCCGAAGACAGCGGCTTGATGGTCGACGCCTTGGACGGGCGGCCCGGAATCTATTCCGCACGCTACAGCGGCGAAGGGGCCACCGACGCGCGGAACAACGCCAAGCTGTTATCGGAGTTGGCCGACCTTCCCCCCGAAAAACGGACCGCAGGATATGTGTGCAGTATCGCTTTGTCGGACCCGCAAGGGGAAATCCGCTTGACCGCCGAAGCCCGTTGCCGCGGGCGAATTATTGAGGAACCACGGGGCAGCAACGGCTTCGGCTACGATCCGCTGTTTCTGATCCCTGAATACCACCGGACATTCGGCGAATTGGACGGTGCCGTGAAAAAGCGACTCAGTCACCGGGCCCGTGCATTCGAACGGTTCATTCCGAGGTTGGGCGCACTGTTCTGCGATTAGGCATGTGTCCGTTCGCGACCGTCGTCGCTGGAAAGGTATAGGATTACCATTTC
>CALFYU010000135.1 GCA_937952455.1 uncultured Planctomycetaceae bacterium | reverse complement strand
ATCACCGCCAAGATCCGCCCACGGCCTTTGCTCTTGAGCGCCTTTTCCATCCCCAGGGCGGTGCCGATGCTGGCCCCCATGCAGACCACCGTGTCGATGCCTTTCCAGGGCGCAAAGGAACCGAGCGTATAACAGCCGATGTCACCGGCGACGGTCACCCCCAACTTGGAGACGACCGAAAAAATTCCCAGGTATTGGCAGCCGGGACAAATTCGCGGCGCGCGTCCGGGGACTTCGGGGTCGCCATTCTCGATTGGCTGGGGGGCGGCCGCTTGGAAACTCGCCGCAAGACGTTGCGGGGTCAATTCGCCGACGCGCGGCACCCACTTCTTGCCTTCGACCTCGACCCCCAGGGCTCGCACCTGCTCTTCCAGAAACGGATCGAGCTCTTCGACCACAATCAACCGTTCGACCTGCGCGGCGAACTCGCGAATCATCTTCGCCGGCAGCGGATAGGTCATGCCCAATTTCAAGACTGACGCGTGGGGAAAGGCCTCGCGGACGTAACCGTAACACATTCCGGAGGTGATGATGCCCACCGCATTGTCGCGGAGCTGGATCTGATTGATCTCCAGATTTTCCGCTGTCGCAGCCAGATCCCGCATGCGGTCTTCGATCACCGCGTGGCGGCTGACGGCCTGCCGGGGGAGCAATACATACTTGTCAAAATCGGGATGAAATCCGGTAGCACCGTTGCGGGAGGGATCGGGAGACCCCAGCGTCACGCGACTTTGCGTATGACAGACACGGGTCGTCAGACGCAACATGACGGGCGTATCAAATTGCTCGCTCAGTCTCAGCGCGATGCCGACGTAGTCCTTGGCCTCCTGACTGTCGGACGGTTCGAGCATCGGGAGTTTGGCGGCACGGGCATAATGCCGGCTGTCTTGTTCGTTTTGCGAGCTGTGCGCCGAGGGGTCGTCCCCCACCACGACGATCATCCCGCCGTTGATGCCTGTATACGAGGCGGAGAACAAAGGGTCGGCCGCCACGTTTAGCCCCACGTGCTTCATGGAGACCATCGACCGCACGCCGGCAAAGGAGGCCCCCAGCGCGGTTTCCAACGCGACTTTTTCGTTCACCGACCACATGGCCTCCAATGTGCCGTAGGTCGAGGCGCTTTCCACAATTTCCGTGGCAGGGGTTCCCGGATACCCGGTGGCCACACGGACGCCGCTTTCATAGGCGCCGCGGGCGATAGCCTGGTTCCCCGAAAGTAGTAATCGTTGGTTTGGGTTCGTCATGAACTGCCGGTCTATCAAACAGGGCTAGTCAGATCAGTTGCATTTGCCGTCGCGTGCCGTGCGAGCCAATCGGACACCGTTTCCATGTGCGCTGCGCGATCGATGAACGGCATCATGCCGGTCAATAGCGCCGCCGCCCCCACTTCCAAATACCGGTACGTGCCCAGGGCCCCCAGTTTTCGCATCGAGGCTTCCCAGCGGACCGGTTGCTGGAGGAATTCGCCAAAGTAGCCGCGAATCTCGTCACTCGTCATCATGGGCTGCAACGAGAAACAATTCAGTAGTGGGACAGTTGGATCATCAAAGTGAATCGCCGACAATTTATGAAGGATTTCACGATTCGCCCTCGCCAGCAGCGGCGTGTGCATCGCCCGCGAACCGGCGATTTGTTGCGACTTCTTCGCACCCAGCTCACTGGCTCGCTCCAAGACGGCGTCGACACTCGTTGCGCGCCCGGCAATGACGTATTGCCCGGGAGAGTTCAGGTTGGCGAGGTAAACATCCTCTTCCTCACCGCACATCTGCGCAACAAACGTCTCATCGAGACCGATCACGACTCCCATCGCCTGTTCGCCGTCGTGAATGTGTTGATCGAGCTGGTCTTCCACGGCGGTGACCATCTCCAGTCCGGAATCGAAATCGAGTACGCCGGCCGCATAGGCCGCGGACCAGCTTCCGAGACTGTGTCCGCACACGACGTGCGGCTTTTGCCCAAAGCTGTGCAGCACATCGACATAGGCACAGTTGATCACATAGATGACCTGGGCTTCGATACGAGGCGCCACATACTTACGTCCGCTGCCCGACAAACAGACTTCGCGGATGTCGTAGCCTAATTTCCGGGCAGCCCGGGCGATTAAGCGGTCGGCGGCGGAAAATTCGGCGATGATGTCGGCCCCCATGCCGACAAACCGCGAACCCAATCCCGGAAAAAGCCACGCTACCGGTTCACCCGCCGGGAGGGCGTCAACCGTATTGGCCTTCGCGTCAGGAGTTGTGCGTTCGCCCACCGACATCAATTTCCTTGGTTGCCAATCGATACACTGCGGTTTGGTTCAGACGGCGCAACGAGACGATGATCCAGCCGAAGACAATCGTCTTGGACGATTGCCCGTGCATGCAAAACAATTAGGCGTCACTTGCACGCAAGTAGCCATCGCAGGGGATTTTGCGTCTGGGTTCTTCGCCCACTCCAGTTCGTCATCGGACGGAGTCGGGCGGGAATTACCCAATCCGCGTAATACCGGGGCAAACTATCGACTTACTGCCGCGATCGAACTTTAACCAGCCTTGAGAGATGCGATCACGGGTAGACCCGGCGATAGTTCCCAATTGTGCAAAACCACGAAAATGACGGCACGTTCATATTGTGAAGTCCCAATTCACTATTTGACGAACGTTATCAATTTCGTGTGTTTTGCACAAACTTCAAAAGACCCATAGTACGGTTCCGCCGCGTAAATCGCAAACGAATTCGGGTCGAACCGTGGTGTACTTTTGTATGCGGTTCAAATTGGGACGGGATAAGCGATTCACCCATCCTGCGCGTTTAGGTGCGTCAGGAAAAATGCGCGCACCTTATCGTGGTACTCCTGTGGCGCCACCTGAATGCTTTGGTTGTGCTTCGCCCCCTTAACCACCCAGAACTGTTCCGGCTGCCCGTTGCCATCGAAAATCGCCTGGATGACCTCGGTGCGGACGTAATTATCCCGCTTCCCATGAATGAGAAACAATCCGCGGCGGGCGAGCGCCCTAAATGATTTCTCCACATGGGGATAGCGGCAATTCCGACGGTATTGAATGCGGGTCAATTCCATACGAGTAATGCCCGCATGCACCCATTGCGGCAACATTCGCAACAACCCGCCAAACGCCACGACCAAATGCACCCAACGCTCGACATAGATCGTCACAATCGAGTGCGTTGGGAACGCCCCGTCGGTCACCACCGCCCGAATTTGTGGATTGCGAGCAGCCGCCACGATCGCCGCCCCGCCCCCCTTGGAGACGCCGAACAGCCCGATTTCCTCGTAGGATGCAATTTGCCCAGACGTCACGTATTCGATCGCTGCTTCAACGTCGGCGACCTCATGTTCGGTCACCCATTGCAGCGGCCGGTAACCGTCCACCGCGTCGCTTTCGCCGTGGTTGGAAAAGTCGAACGTAAAAATGTCGAAACCGTCGTCGCGGAGAAAATCGACATACGGCTGAAACAACCAGCGATTGCCCGTGTATTCGTGACAAAAAATGACCAGCCCCCGTCGTTGGGGCGAGCGACGTCGAAACAGGCTGCCCACCAGTCGGCGACCGGTGCCGGTTGTAAATTCGACGGGAGCATCATCGGCCGGCCGATCGACGTGTTGCGCCTGCAGCGGCGGCGCGCTCTCGAAAAGCCGCTGAAACTCCTTGGTGTAAAAAATCCCCAGCGACACCGGGACAGCCGCGACCAGGCAGAATACGGCGGCCAAACCGTACACGGCAAGAGTCCAACCATCGATGGTGGCGATTGTCTGCAACGCTATCCCACACTCGTCGTTGCCGCAAAACACGGAGAGTTGGCCCGAGGGGCGCTCGGCCTCTCCCAGGTTGACGGTGACTGTTACCCCACAATGCCGCCAATGTCAATCAGATGCAACTGTCGCCCATGCCCGCCATGCGGCGAATCGACGACCACCTTCGTGCCGTCGGGGCTGAATCGCGGATGCGTATCGCACCGCCATTCGCCCGTATATTCCGGCGGGGAGCGAAAGAACCCCAGCGGCACGACTTTGCCGGTCGCCACATGAAACAAGTGCGGCATTTGATTGCGGTTCGAGTCGGGATAAGTATCGTTGAGAATCCATTCGCCCCCCGGCAGGTAGGAGCAATGGCCGTCGCGTTTTAAGATGCCTTTGCCGACGAACTCCGGCTCATCACCCGTCGACTCGTGAAACAGAAAAAATCCGCGGCCGTGCGGTTGTTGCTCGGCGTAGGCCAAGATCGTGCTCGGACCGCGCCAAATGAAGTGCGAGGTCATGCCATTGTCATCCACGATCCGCAGGTCGCTGCCGTCGGGATTAGCGGTCAGCATCCGCGTCCGCCGACTGCCGTCGGGATACCGCCAGCGGTGCAGCATGATAAATCGCGCGCCGTCGGGGCTGAACAGCAAGTGATTGAAGTAATGTTTGCATTGGTCATTCCACTCTTTTTTGTCGACCGTCTTGAGCACGTCGGCGAGCGTCACGATCGTTTCCGACTTTCCCGTTTCCAAGTCGATGCGATAGATCCCCGAATCGTCCGGCGCCAATTCACTGGCGTTCGAGTCGGGAATACCCGCATAGCCGTATCCGGGACGCACGTCGTTGACGCGGGCGAAGTCCAATCCCACCGCCGTGCGGCCATCCGGGCTGAGTGCATAAATCGGGCGGTCGATCACGCGTTGTCTTCCGGTCTTGACGTCCAGAATCCGGCAGACGTACCGGTCACCGTCGCGATCATTCCAGACGATCTCTCGCTCCGAACCGGGCCGCCATTGCAGCATGCACCCCTGTTGCCAACCCCAGGCGGAACTGCTGCCCAATTCGGTCCACCGGTCGTTGTCGTCGATGTCGACCATGCCGATTTTGATCGTGTCGTCCGGTCGCGGTGAGCGGTGCTCGAAATCGACCTCCATCCCCAACACCAGCCGCCCGCTGGGATCGAACTCCAGCTTGTCGTAATATCCGAACCAATGAAACTTCGGCCCCCGCGTGATCGGCCGCGTGGGCGGTAATTCCTGCGGCGAGTCGGCGCGCAGTCGCCCAACGCCGGCGGTCAGCGACAAACCGGCCCACGCCGCCGCTTTTAAGAAGTCACGCCGATCGTGAGCGTCATTAAACGGTTGTCCGCTTGGGGGAACATTCATCAGGGTCACAGATCTACCATCAAAGCGAGTTGGTCACGGGCTTGGTTTAACTATTTGAGTTCGGTCGTAGGCTGCGTCGCGACGAACCTTTCTGCAAAGGAACTTCGACGCCGCAACCCAATTCAACTTCGCCCATTGAAGATCGTATGCAGTGCCGATTTCAATGAGACAATCGTTCGTCCTACCTCGAAAGGTGCGTCGCGACGCACGCTACGTTTTGTCCATCTCCTGTAACGTTCATTCCTATCACCAAAATAACGGCTCAGTGTGCGTCAATTGTTCGACCGGTGAAAGTGAATGTGCCGCCAACGGCCGTCGACGTATTGCCAAATCCGGGTCTCTTCCGCCGATGCGGTGCGGGGATGCCCGTCGTCGCCGATCAACTGCGTCAGCCGCGTGTAGGTCACCACGGCCACGTCGCCCAACATCCGTACGTGCGGACTGCTGATCGTACTTTGCCGCGGCCCGTCGCGTTCCAAATCGAAGTAAAAACGATGGAATTCCAGTCCTTTGACCAGATGCCCCACCGCTTCGGGTTCAAACGCGGTCAAATCCACGTCGCACAACTCGGTGTACGTATCCCAATCGCCGCCGTCGATGGCCGCCAGCAGGCGGCGATTGAGGGCCAGAAGTGCGACAACATCATGTTTATCGTCCATGCGGCGATACCTGCGGACAGAACAAGTGCTGCGGGGCGGAGAACGGATGCGGTCATCCAGGGCTCTCGACGAGCGCGGCGCCTGACAACCCGGCAACTATGGTAGCCCAGGTGGGGGGCAGAACACAATCATCTTATCCGTCGACAACCAGGAGAAACGAGGGGCCGTTGGCCGCTAACGGGCGCATGAGATCCGGATGGCATACGCCTGCCAACCCAAAAGCCAAGAGCCTACGGACTTCTCCTCACGCCACTAGCGTATTCCCGCCGGATAAATCAACAATCTGCGCAGCGTTGATGCGGCCCTCGACGATCGCCCGGGCGGCGTTACTCCAGCGTTGACAGCGGTCCAAAATGCCGCTGTCGGCTGTAATGATGATGTCGGGGGCGGCTTCCAGCAGCGGATCGGGATTTTGGACCACTTCGACCTGCCAGTTCCAGTTCTGATGCGCCGCCAGATCGAGCAAGATCGTTTTCAGCCGGCCGCTGTTGGATACGGGACTGTCCAAAAGCCACGTCGCTGTACGGACCCCGCACTCTGCCAAATATGCACCGATGCACAGGATGGCCGGCTGCGTTTCATGCACTTTGCGGTAGCTGCCGTGCATGCTGGCCATGTCACGAAAGCAACCGTCCCGCCCCCACAAAATCACGCCGCCGGAGAGGGCCGCTTCGACTGTCGTCAGCAAGTTGAATCCGTCGATCAACACGATGCCATCGCACAGCGCCGCCGGTTCCACACGATGGGCAATACGCCGCACAAGAGCATCATCGCTGCAGGCCGACCGCATAACGGCCGTTCGCTGTCGCTGCGCGAGTCCAAAGCGGTCTCCGACCAGCTTTAGGGAGGACTTATCGGCGTAGCCCCGTGAAAGCAACCACGATAGGTGGGCCACCGCCGACTGCAAATCGGGAAGCGCCGCCGGGGCGAAAAAGTCATCATCGCGCGGATGCGGCCCGCGATGTGCACGCGTATCGGGCACCGCCGGCTCCTTTTGCTGTCGTTCACCGCCTCGAAATGGTCACTTGCCAGAAAGACAAACGTCGAACACGCGATTGTCTACGACATTCTCAGTCTTGATTCCGCAAGGCGTCAATAGTCGGTGAGAAAGAACTATCAAACCGCCGGGCATCTAAAACACCCAATTCGCGTCACTGACTATGGACGAGGAGCTCGTCAGAAATTCCAGCGCTGCGGTAGTTCTGCGTCACACAATTCACAGACAAACCAGCCATGTTTCAAAATATTGCGGTCGCCACAGTTGGGGCACCGGCGAAATACGATGGACGTTGTAAAGCCGCCCGGGTGAGTCAGAGGAATGCGGTCAAGCGCCGCCTCCACGTGAGTCCAAGATTCCGGTTCCGGACAAAAACCGGTCGATTGATTCGAGACTTCCGTTACATTTGCCGCAACTGAAAACGTCATTTCACCTGCGGAAAGAACAGGCCCACCGGCCGCACATGCAATGTGTTCGGAACGGCGGGGCGCGACACGCAAAAATCCGTCGCGGTCGATCACAAACGTCGCGACGACGGTTCCGTCAACCTCCGCCTCGTCACACTGCTGCGCCAACCACTCGACGATGTCTTCCTGAGTGCGGACAATGAATCCGGGCGACGCCGACAAGGCGGCATCGAGAAATTCTGTCGGACCAATGTAGGAATAAAGACGAGCGGACATCGTAGACCACAGATTAATGCCCCTTACCTTTCGCTCAAGTTGCGCCGTTTTCTCCCGTAAGCGGTCGGCTTTGGAAGCGCTACTCCACCCAAAAATGCGAAACACGCTGCGCGAACACCATGCCTACCACAATCAATCCGCCCAGCACGGTCATCATCACCGCCGCCGTCGCGATGCCCAGCGCCTTCGATGTGCGGGGGGGGATTTCCCCTTCCGGCTGCTGTTCGATCACGATCGCCCGCAGCGCTTGGTTGAACATCTCTGCCGCCAACACGATCGTCATCGACAACACGACTGCCACCCATTGCATCAGACTGAGCACCAATACGTACCCCGCCGCCAGCACGATGCTGCAGCCGAAGAAATGGACGAAAAATGCGCTGCCGCCGCGAATTCCCCCGACGACACCCCGTTCGGTCACCACCAGATGTTGCCGCCACGCGGGGCGCTTGTTGCGGCGGGTGGAATGCCCCGCGTCGGTGCGCTGGAATGTTTGACGTGATTGCATGGGACGAGTCGATTCCTGTTTCCGATTCTGTGAGGTCTCAACGTGGCAATGAACAAATGATGCTGGCGTTAACGCGTTCCGCCGCTGCCGTCGAACTGACCCGGCTGCAGACTGCGGGATCCGAAACGAATGAAACGCGGTTCGATCGAGACGCCGAAGCGACTGGTGTTTTTACTGGGGTTATAGGCGGCACCGACTCGCAGATTAAAGTCCTTGCCGTACCGGATCAGGGTCACAGATTGTCCGCGATCTTGGTTTTCCCCGATATCATAGGCGGTGCCGACCGTTCCGCCCCACTTTTCACTCATCCGATAATTGGCCCGCAAGGTGACGATCTGGCTGTCCAATCCGGCGGAGTTCTTGACTTGGCGAATCCCCGCAAAAAAGCTGCCGCGGTCAGTCCGCCGCGAGAGCACGCCCGCGTCCCACAGTTGTTGCCCGGTATCAAAGAAGTCCCACGCGGCCCCGTCTTACAGGCTGGTGCGGGCACCGACGTTCCATTGATACCGCGCTCCCAGCAAGCCGAAATCCTCGCCGAAGTTGTCCCGATCCGCGTCGGGGAAATATGACGTTTCAAAATCCAAGATCATCCAATCCTTGATCCGCGGGCGGTCGATCGGGCCGACTTTGGTCTGCCAGCGGTTCCGCCACGCCAGCCGCGCCACCTGTTGATCGTCGACCAGTTCGTGATACGGTGCCGTCACCGCCCGGCCGGCACCGGTCCGCACGGCATAAAACCGCGGGTCGACCGTCGGCGGAGCAAATCCGTCGTAGGTCGTGGTGATCATGTGCCGCGTAAATTCTTCCTGCGAGTTGTCGTTGAATTCGTTGTAGATCGGCACGTCTTCCAAGTCCATGTTGGATTCCGAGAACGAATAGTCCGCCGTGAACAGCATCTTGTGCATCAACCCGTTGAGGTTGAAGATGTCGCTGTGAACGTTGGGCATCAATCGCGAGAACATCAAACTGCCCCGCACGCCGGCGCTGCCGTAGAGTCGCGTGTTCGCCTCGGCATTCGCGTCCTGTTCCCAATAAGTCACTTCACCCAAGGCATAGGGCACGACGATCACAGGCCCCAAATTAAACGGCGCATCGATCTGATGCCGCGTGGAACCGATGAACCCTTCGACCGGCGTGTCCCACGGCAGCGGACTGAACAGCGGATCGATCTCCGGCCCGGGATCTTCGACGATCTCCAGATTCGCGTTCGCCAGCCAGGAATGTTGCGTCCAGGTGAGCGCCCCGCCGAATAGCGGTTCCGAGAGCGTGAACAAGTCGGCCCGCGGCAACCATTCCGACTCCGTATAGAAGTCATTGACGCGTACGCGACCGATCACCGACCACATCCAGTTGTTCCAATTCTGTTTCACATAACCGTAGGTCTCGTTGTCCTTGCCGATGTCGTATTCGTCCTCGTAATACTGTTCGAGGAAGTTGTAGTCGCTCAGATAGCCGACTTCGCCCCAAAAGGTGATGTCGTAGGGGAATTGGTGGCGATGCCGCATGTGGATCCGGCCGCGCTGTTCCGTCTCCAACTCCAAGTCCCGGCGGCGGCGGCCCAGGTTGTCGAGTCCCGAGTCGTGAATATAAAAGCTGTTGGAATCCCCTTGGTAAAAGCCATCGATATTGAACAGGTTCTCGCCCTTATAGGCCGAATCGGTGCCGATCGAAAAACCGCGCTGCGAGAAATAGTTCAGCAACAGTTCCAGCCGCACGTTTTCCGGTTGCTCTTGCCCGGTCAGCATAAACAAGTCCCAGGCGGTGTAAATCTGCGACCCGAAGACGTTGTCGCTTTGGTAGCTCAATCGCCGCAGCGGAATATCCGGCTCCTCGGCGGGAAAGCTCAGCTTGGGCCAATAGAAGAGCGGCAAATCATCGAAGCGAAACGTGTTATTCAGCGTGGTTGCCCAGAGCTGCATTTCCGGTTCGTACATTCCGGTTTCGGGATTGAATTCCTCCCCCCCGCTGCCGAAAAACCAGCTTCCCGGACGCTCATCGAGAAAAATATCCGAAGCCTCGATGCGGTATCCCGGTTTGCCGAATTCGCTGGTCGTGATCCAGGCGCACTGCGCGTGAAACGAACGCTCGGCCAGTTGCCTGATGACATTGGCGCGGACTCGCACGTCGTCTTTGATGTTCGGAACCTTGGACCGCAACTCGCCGTCCAGCATGTAAGCCTGATTGGCGGTTGCGTCGTAGAATCCCCTTTTCACCTTCATCACGTGAGGGCCTTGGCGGACAACGACGTTGCCTTCGAGGTAGAACTTCAGCGGCACATCGGGCGAGTCTTCGCGAACAGCCGAGAACCCGCCCGCGTCGTCAGCCCGCGTCCAAACCACGATGCGATCGGCCGAAAGATCGATCGGTCCCGCCGGACGGCCGTCGGGGGTTTGCACGCCTTCGACCTGCACGTTGACACCGCCGGTGATGATCCACACCGATTCGGCGGGCACCGTGTCGGTCGAGGTACGGACGTCCAGATTATAGGGGACCTGACTCCGCGGAAAGATCTGAAACCGCCGCACGCCGCCGGCCGGGGCATTGAGCGGCACCTCACCGGGATCGGGAAAGGGCTGCAAGACCGGGCCGTCCGGCGTGGATTCATCTTCAGGCCCCGGTGCGCGAAACTGCGTCTGGCGAATCCGCGGCAGGGTCCCCCGCGTGCGCCGCCGCCAGGCACGGCGATACAGCACGTCATCGGTCGCCGGCTTTTCCGCGATCCGCTGCCGTACGTGCAGCGTCATCCCGCCGCCGGTGACCAGATCGAGCAGCAATGACCGCTCGGTAACCGTGCGCCCCGGTTGTTCCACGCGGACGTCGCCGTCCAAAAACGCCGTCACCCGATCGCGACCGGAATCGGCTTGTTTGGTGATCCACAACACCATCTCGTTGGCCGAGATGTCGGTCCCGCCTTGCGTGATGTGGCAGCGTCCCCGCAAGAGCGCTGTAAACGTATCCCCCTCGTGCCAGTCCTGCGAATGCTCGGCGGTAATCACAATCGCGTCCGCCTTGGTGGTCGCCCTCTCGGGCGCAACGTCATCGGCCGACACCGGCACGAAATAGATCGCCAGCGCCGCCAATACGGCCAGGGCCGTGATTAGCTTCCATGCTCGGGAATGGGTGTTAATACCGGGTCGGCTCACAAATGAGCTTTCAGGTCGTTCTCGGAATGCTGAGTTCGCAGCGGCTCGCTGCCGGCCGATTCTGAAGCTACGAGAATCGGACGCGGCCGGCGGAATGAGACCGTCGAGTCGTCTGCTGACTTACAGCCGAATTTCTGGAGGTGAGAGATCGGGTGATGGGAGTGGGTTGCCCGGATAGTGGGCGATGCCGGATCGCCGTCGACGGCGTCCGGGAAACGGGGCGGGATTATAGGGACGGTTCCGCAAAAGTGTCAATAACGGCTCGACGGTCGTCGCCGCGGCGAAACGCGCACGCAACGCCTTGGCGCAAAGCGGTTTAACTTGCGTCCTCGGGACTGCAAACATCCGCTTCAACGGGGGTTTTGAGAGACCTGCCCAAGCGCTGACAAATCACCCAACATCCCCGCGCCGCCAACAGCGCAATCACCGGCATCAACGGCGTCCGCATCCGCACATTCGCCCAATAGCAGCTATGCACCAGCGTAAACGCTGCCAACAGCAGTACGGCCGGCATCCATACGGGCCAATTCGCTTTTTTCAAAGAGGCGATGCCTGTGATCATGCCCGCAAACACGATCACATAAAACAATCCCACGCCCCATTTCAAAACCCAGCCGGCCGACGATGTCGCCGCGTGCACCGGCACGATCCCCCACAGGCCCCGCGCCAATCTCAAAAACGCCGCCCGCAAAAACGAACCCGGTTCGGCCGCGATGTTTTTCTTCGCCCGATCGTACATCCAACGGTCCCGTGCAATCTCAGAAGTGATCGGCGGATCGTGCTCCCGCATTTCGGTTTCGAGATGCGCCTGCCAGCGTGCGAGGCTGTCGCCCGACCAGACTGCTCCCCAGCCGACGGCGACGACTTCGTCGTAATAGACCGGATTGTTTCCCAAGAGCAGCGTGTATCCCCCGTGCGTCGTCGTCAAAATCGGCCGGCCCATGACGATCATGTTGCGAACCAACCAAGGCGAAACGATGACCGCGACCCCCAACAGCACCGGCAGCGGGTTGACGACGTCGCGGCGTAACATGCGCCGCAATAACCACCACCCGGCAGCCAAGGCGCCGAACGCCCAAATCGTCGGCCGGCAAAGCGCATTCAGACCGAAGACCAACCCCACGCCCAACAATTGCCCGCGCGTCGGCGGAGTCGCGGCGGTGTGGGGAGCGATCGTCCAAAATAGAAGTGCCGTCAAGAATGCCGCCAGCGTTTCGGTCATCACCAACGGCGCCGCCTGCAGCAACAGCGGGTCGACGGCTGTGATGAGCGCCGCCACGAGGCTGCATCGCGCCAGCCCCAGCCGTCGAGCTGCCGCATAGGTCAGCAGAATGGTTCCGCCTCCCAGCAGCAGATGAACGCCGGCGATTCCGGCATCCCCCAGACGCGTTTTGAATACCGCAGCGACAAGCAGCGTATATCCCGGCGGGCGATAAGCCGTCGGTTGCCCGGTCTGAGGATGCCGGTAGCCCGCGCCGGCCGCCACCTGTTTGGCGATCGCACGATAGGCGTCGCGATCCTCGGCCAGACGCTCAAATTGCGTCCACAACAGCCCGCCCCGCAAGCCGATGCCCGCCAGGAGAATCAGAATCAGCCACGTTGTGTCCGAGATCCGCTGCACGTCGCCGTCCGGGTTGAGTGAGTCCAAAGCCGCCGCATGGTATACTACTCGCGGGTGTCGGGTTTGGAAATGCGGCCGCGGCCGGCCGTCAGCGCGAATCGGGGTGGAGAGCTGTAGGGCAGGCTCCTGCCTGCCTTAATGTAGAATTGATCGAGGGAATTGGCAGGCGGGAGCCCGCCCTACAACCTGCCCTACAATAAGAACTATCAGCAAGCATCCAACGACCAATTCGTCTCACCAACGGATCCGCCCCCCAACCACCAACCCTACAGTCTAAAGTCGAAGGCCTACAGCCTAACCCCCCGGGAGAACCTTGTGGCAGCCACGGATGTGCCGAAACCTGAGCCGAATGCTTCGCCACGGTTGGCCCGGTTCGTCGACTTCTTGATTCGCCAACACGTGCCGCTCTTGTTCGGAGCACTCTTGGCCGTCGCCGCCGGCATTGTTCCCGCGTTTCAACTCACGTTTGATCAATCGATCGAGTCGCTGTACGCCAAGGACAATCCACATCTACTGGATTACCTGCACAGCAAGCAACTCTTCGGCGGCGACGAATTCGTCGTCGTCGCCTACAAGGATCCCCAATTACTCGAAGACGAGGGCTTGGACCGGCTGGAAAAATTCGCCCAGAAACTCGGCAACCTGCAAGATATTGTCAGTGTCCAAGATTTGGCGGTGGCGAGCAAAGTCGGCAATATTCCGTTCTTGGACGCCGAACGGGTCCGCGAACTCTTTCGCGGCCTGCTCATCGGCGACGATGCTCAAAACACGGCGATCGTCCTCAGATTGCAGCCGGAAAAGTCCGCACAGCAGCCGCGGGCCGACACCATCGCCGACATTCGCCGCGCCACAAAGGATTTCAAATTCCCCGTGCATATCGTGGGCGAGCCGGTCCAAGTGCACGATATGTTTCGCTACGTCGAAGAAGACGGCGAAACGCTCGGTCTGTGGTCGTCGGTGCTGCTGATCGGCGTGATTCTGATTTTCTTTCGTTCGATTCGTTGGATGGTCTTACCGATTTTGATCGTGCATGCCACGCTGATTTGGACCAAGGCGATCCTGGTCCTCACCGGCATGCAGTTGAGCATGGTCAGCTCGATGCTCACCTCGCTGATCACCATCATCGGCGTCGCCACCACCATCCACGTGACCGTGCACTTCCGCGAACGGCGCAAGCACGCCGACCGGACCGAGGCCTTGCGGGGCACCCTCTATGACCTAACGCCCGCCATCTTCTGGACCTGCACGACGACAGCTGCTGGCTTTGCCGCCCTGATGTCCAGCCACATCACGCCTGTGCAAAGTTTTGGCATCATGATGTCACTGGGGTCGATGCTGGTGCTGGTGGCGGCGGCGACGATCTTGCCCGGCGGCATCTTAATCGGGTCCTTCAGCCCCGATCCCCAACACGCGCCCGCCGAAGATCGATTGGCCGCTGGATTGGGCAAGGTGACCGATGCCATTGAAGGGCGGCCCAAACTGCTCAGTTTCGCGGCGCTGGCGTTGACACTCTTCGCACTGGCAGGCTTTTGGCGATTGCGCGTCGAAACCGACTTTTCCAAGAACTTTCGCGACGATAGCGTCGTCGTTCGAGATCTGAACTTCGTGGAGCAGAACCTGGGCGGATCCGGAACCTGGGAAGTGAACTTTCCCGCTCCGACCTCTGCGGAAGATCTCGACGAAGACTATTTGAACCGTGTCCGCGACGTCGCCGACGAGCTGACGTTTCTAAGCAATCCGCAAGCGCCGGGCCAAGAGCCGCGCCCGCTGCTGACGAAGGTACTCGCCCTGCCCGACGGCTTCGACATTCTGCCCGACAGCGTCTTTTTCGTCTCGGTTTCGCTGGATCGGAAGCGAAGTATTCTGCACGACTTCCAACCCGAATTCGAATCGTCGCTTTACAATCCCGAACAAGGCCGTATGCGAATCATGCTGCGGGCCAAGGAACGACAGCAGTCCGACGCCAAACTCCGCGCGATCGACAAGGTGACCGAAACCGCTGCGGCGGAATTCGGAGAAGCCAACGCCACCGGCCTGTTTGTGTTGCTTACGTTCTTAATCGAGAGCTTGCTCAGCGACCAAATCAACAGCTTTGTGCTGGCGGCCGCCGGCATCACCACCATGATGACCATCGCCTTCCGCAGCTTGAAGATCGGTTTGATTTGCCTGGTGCCCAACGTGTTTCCGATCGTGATCGTCATCGGCCTGATGGGTTGGACCGGTGTACCGATCAATATCGCAACCGCCATGATCGCCAGCGTCTCGATGGGGCTCACCGTCGATTCCAGCGTGCATTACCTCGCCGGTTATCACCGCGCGCGGGACCGCGGCTTGGATATCCATGCGGCGCTGCACGAAACTCACCAAGGCGTCGGCAAAGCGCTCGTCTTCGCCAACATCGCCTTGATTCTCGGCTTCAGCGTATTGACGCTCTCGCATTTCATTCCGCTGATCTATTTCGGCGTGTTGGTCAGCGTAGCCATGTTCGGAGGATTGATCGGCAACCTGGTGCTGCTGCCGTTGCTGTTGCGATTGGTCGAGGGACGGCCGGTTGACGGCGCGGATGCGCAATAACCCCCCGGCAAAGCCGGGGGCTGACAGAAACGTCATGATCGGCAGCGCGTATTTTTCCATCAGCCCCCGGCTCCGCCGGGGGGTCAGCGCGCTTATACCGTTTGCATAAACCCTGCCGTCGAAATCGCACACCAAAAAAATCGGCCTGCATGGGATTTTCGGCCGGCGGCACAAAACGTTTGCATCGCTCGCGCGCGAGCGCCCGCACGTCGTTGACATGCCAATTTGCACGGTCTAAGATCGGCGTTCCCTCAAAGTCCAAACATTCCAGGTCATTGCCACCATCTCGCCGCCGGCACTCAAACTGTCTCGACCGTCGGCCGGCGGTGCCATATACGTTTGAGAGGAAACCATTTCATGGCCAATCCCACCGGCGACAGCATTGAAAGCGTCCTCCAGGAAACCCGCAAGTTAGCGCATCCGGAATCGTTCTCCGCACACGCCAATATCAAAAGCGAAGCCGAATACCAGAAGATGTGGGACCGCGCCAAAGACGACCCCGCCGGCTTTTGGGGGGACATGGCCGAGAATCTGGACTGGTTCGAGAAGTGGGACAAAGTCCTCGACGGCGAAATGCCCGACACCAAGTGGTTCGTCGGCGGAAAACTCAACGCGTCGTACAACTGCATCGACCGGCACCTGAAAACCTGGCGCAAAAACAAGGCCGCCATCATCTGGGAAGGGGAACCGGGCGACACCCGCGTATTGACCTACCAGGACCTGCACCGCGAAGTCTGCAAATTCGCCAACGTGCTCAAACAGTTGGGCGTCGGCCAGGGGGACCGCGTCACACTCTACATGCCGATGATTCCCGAACTGGCGATCGCCATGTTGGCCTGCGCCCGCATCGGCGCGACGCACTCGATCATCTTCGGCGGATTCAGCGCCGACGCCGTCGCCGAGCGGAACAACGATGCGCAAGCCAAATTGGTCGTCACCGCCGACGCCGGCTGGCGACGGGGTAAAGAGGTGTCGCTGAAAGTTGCCGTCGATGAGAGCCTTGAGAAATCGCCGTCGGTCGAAAAAGTCGTCGTCGTCCAACGCACTGGCGGCGAAGTCACGATGGTCCCCGACCGCGACTATTGGTGGCACGACCTGATGCAAGGGGCCTCCGCCGAATGCGAAGCGACCCCACTCGACGCTGAACACCCGCTGTTCATCCTCTACACCTCCGGCACCACCGGCAAACCCAAAGGGGTGCTGCACACCACCGCCGGGTACACGCTCGGTACAATGATGACCAGCAAGTGGGTCTTCGATCTTAAGGACGAAGACACCTATTGGTGCACGGCCGACATCGGCTGGATCACCGGCCACAGCTACATCGTCTACGGTCCGCTGGCGAATGGGGCGACAACGATGATGTATGAGGGCGCCCCCAACTGGCCCAACGAAGGCCGGTTCTGGGAAATGGTCGAGAAGTACCGCGTGAACATTTTTTACACCGCCCCGACCGCCATCCGGGCTTTCATCAAATGGGGCGATGATTGGCCGAACAAGTACGACCTCTCCAGCTTGCGTCTGTTGGGGACCGTCGGCGAGCCGATCAACCCCGAGGCCTGGATGTGGTATCACCGCGTCATCGGCCAGGAAGCCTGTCCGATCGTCGACACCTGGTGGCAGACCGAAACGGGCGGCATCATGATGAGCCCGCTGCCGGGCGTGACCGCCACCAAACCGGGCAGTTGCACCAAGCCGCTGCCGGGCGTCGTCCCCGACATCGTCAGCAAAGACGGCACCAGCCAGCCGGCCAATTCCGGCGGACTGCTGGTCATGCGGCAACCCTGGCCGTCGATGCTCCGCACGCTCTACGGCGATCACGACCGCTTCTTGGCGACCTATTTCAACGAGATCCCCGGTTGCTACTTCGCGGGCGACGGCGCGCGGTGTGACAAGGACGGCTACTACTGGATCATGGGCCGCGTCGACGACGTACTCAACGTCTCCGGCCACCGCTTGAGCACCATGGAAGTCGAAAGCGCGCTAGTCTCCCACTCGAAGGTCGCCGAAGCCGCCGTCGTCGGCTTTCCGCACGACCTCAAGGGGGAGGGCATCTGCTGCTTCGTGACGCTCAAGTCCGAAGACGGTGCAGAGGAACTCAAAGAGGAATTGAAGAACCACGTCCGCCACGCCATCGGCGCCATCGCCACCCCGGACATGATCCGCTTCACCGCCGCACTCCCCAAAACCCGCAGCGGCAAAATCATGCGGCGGCTCCTAAGAGACATCGCCGCCGGCCGCGAACAGGTGGGCGACACCACGACACTGGAAGACCTGTCCGTGCTGGCCAAACTGCGCGAAAGTGACGAGTAGACAGCCATACAAACTCCGAAGTCGGATACCACTGGCGGCTTGTCCGCCAGTGCGGCGGGGAAAAAGTCGGGTGCCACTGGCGGCTTGTCCGCCAGTGCCATCTTCGCAAGAGGTGCTCATCCATGAATCAGCATCGCAAGCGAGTCAAGCACTACCACGAACCCGGCGACGTCCACGAGCTAACGTTCTCTTGTTATCAACAATTACCGTTGTTGAACGACAACTCTCGATGTCGCTTGCTTTGCGAGTCCATAGATGCCGCAACAAGGCGCCAGGGCTTCAGACACGTCGCATTTGTGCTCATGCCGGAGCACGTCCATTTGCTCGTATATCCAACAGCCAATGGAGGCCCTGTGTCCAAACTCTTGTCAAACATCAAGCGTCCCTTCTCGTACCGCGTAAAGCGGGCACTTGAGCACTCCGATCGCGACTTGTTGCAGCAATTGACAATTCGAGAGCGTCCCGGCAAGTCGACATTTCGTTTTTGGCAGGAAGGCGGCGGGTACGACCGCAATCTTTCAAACGAGAAAACCGTTCAGTCGGCGATTGATTACATCCACGAAAACCCGGTTCGACGAGGCTTGGTTTCTAACGCCGGAGAATGGAAATGGTCGAGTGCTCGTTGGTACGCTTCCAATGGGCAATCTATGGACAACCATCTCCCGATGATTCACGGCTTGCCGGGAGGTTTTTTTGTTGAAGTGTCGACTGAATAGCCGCAGCGGCACTGGCGGACAAGCCGCCAGTGGCACCCGACACGAATAACTATTGCGCCGTTGTCAGCGCCGCCCGCAACCCCGCAGCCCGTCCCGCCGCAGGCGCCGGGGAACGCGGCACCGCTCCGCCCGGTACCGGGGCGACTTTCAGCAGCACAAACGTCGGACCCGTCGCCTCCAAGACGCTCGCGAGGCCATTTCGCCATGCGTCGAGATCGTCGAATTCGTACACCGACTGAAACCCACACGAGCGAGCGGTGCCGCAGAAATCAATCGCGTCGCCGCGACGCCGCGCATCAAGGCTGGCGGCCGTCTGTTGCATGCCGGTCACTTCGTAGCCGCCGTTGTCAAACACGATCAGCACGTAATTCTCCGGCGCCTGGGCGGTGACCGTCACCAGGCTCCCCAGGTTCATTAGCATGCAGCCATCGCCGTTGCAGACGATCACCTGCCGGTCCGGTTGCGCCAGCGCCAGCCCCAAACCAACCGCTGGGGCTTCCCCCATCGCCGAAGGGGCGTAGACAAAATCCAGCGGATGCGTGCCGAGCTTCATCCATTCCCGCGCCGAACCCATGGTGGTGATCACAATCTGATCGTTGCGAATGTTGTGGAGCACCTCCAGCGCGGCCGGCAGCGGCATTTGTTTTTGCGTTGTCATGTTTATGGATCGCGAGTGTTTGGCGGGGGAAGTTGTCCGTCGGCGGGGTTCGCCATCTCCTTTAGCAACTCCGGTTCGATCCCATCGTGGACAAATCGCACCGAGCCGTCGCAGAAGACAAAAAAGGCCCCCTCTTCGTGGTAACTGCCGAACCCGCCGTTGGGTCCGGTGAGATCGCCGTTGTCGATGTCGGCCATCGTGAGGTCATGGTTGAACCGCGACACGTTGCGGAGCGTGCTCCGCGTCCCCGAAGCCCAGCCCAATAACCCGTATCGGCCCGCTTCCATTCGATCGACATGCACCTTGGGATCTGGCAAGCGGACTTCACCGACCATGATCGTGTGTGTCGTTCCATCCTCAATCATTTCATAAGTCATGCTGCGATTCAGCGTTAGCACTCCCACGGTCGTCTCGTCGATTGGCGTCTCCGTGTCGTTGTAACAGCCGGCGTAGCTTGATTGAAAGCCGGGGATTCCCCGAATGACGGGCCCCTGGTTGCAGGGACAGACGTAAGTGGGCAGGAGTTGATGGAACACCTGGTAATTGACTGGGGCATAGACACCCACGTCGCGGTCCCAGAGCGCTGCCAAATTGGCCCGATCCAAATACGCCAAAAGCTGCACAGTCCACGACGCGTCATAACCCATCGGCTCGTTTAGAATCGGTCCCTGATCGTTGACGACGCCCGGCGGAAAGACTTCAATCTGCTCCGCATAATTGTGCATCGCCAAGCTGATTTGCCGCAAGTTATTCTGGCACTGCGTCCGCCGCGCGGCTTCGCGCGCGAACTGCATGGCCGGGAGCAACATGGCAATCACAAACACGATGATCGCAATCACGGCAATGAACTCGATCACCGAAAACCCGCGGCGGGCCGCCCGGGATTGCGTGCCGGAATGCATCAATGACCTATGCATGGTTCGTTCGCGGTCTAAAAGTCGTTCTGCAAATCGGGCATTTCACCGTCGGCACGGTTGCCCATGCGGGAGAATATCTGTGGAGAGATGCTGTCGCTCAGGAATTGCACGCTGCCGTCCCCCAACAGGAAAAAAGCCCCGCCCGCATGATAACTGCTAAAACCTTGATCAAGTTCGCCTTCGTCGCCTTCATCCAGCGGCGGTTGCGGTTGTCCCGGCGGCACCATCGCTCGCATGACCTGGTTCGCGCCGTTGATATCCGACGTGCTGCGGAGTGTCACGTTCGTTCCCGATGCCCAGCAGACGGGCACCTCTAGGTCAGTGGCTTCGCCCGGAATCGCCAGTGCGTTGCCGTTTCTCTTTTCGCCCACGAAGATCGTGTGCGAGCTGCCGTCGGTGATTTGCTCATAACGAATGCTGCTGTTGAGATACAACACGCCGTTATTGGTCACATCAATCGGCGCCGCCTTGTCGTTGTGGCATCCCGCGTAGTCGATAGACGGCCCGGGACCTCCCCACGGCGAAGAGGGACATTGGAAGCTGTTGATATGCTGTTCCCGCGGAGCTGCATTCTTCTCGTCGTAGACACCGACTTTGAAGTCCCAATGGTTATAGATGTTCGTCTCTTCCATAAACGGCAGAATCTGCAGCGCCCAGCCGACGTGGTATCCCCGCTTCACGTTTTCAATCGGCCCCGTGTCGTTCACCACCCCCGGCGGCAGACAGGCGTGCGCCCCTTCATAGTTCTGCAGCGCTAATCCAATCTGTAGCAGATTGTTGCGGCACTGCGTTCGCCGGGCCGCCTCGCGGGCCTGCTGCACGGCCGGCAAGAGCAACGCGATCAAAATGGCAATGATCGCGATCACGACCAGCAATTCAATCAGCGTGAATCCGCGGCGGCGTGCTAAGGGAAAAGATATCGTTCGGTGCATCTGTACGCTCCTGTTTATGTGTCGTCCCCGGTTTCCGCCGGAGAGGATTCGGTCAGATTCATGATCACGCGTTTGGATGTCCGCACCCGCTGCGGAAGTTCGGCGGGATAATCGGCCTGTACGTCGACCGTTCGCGCTTGGGGATTCTCCTTCACGACGGCGACGGTGATCGTCACCACGGCGCCGTGTGTCCCCTCCAAGCTGTCGGCATCGATATTCCACGTTTCGCCCGCATAATCGGGTTGCGCCGCCAGTTGCCCGCGGGCTCGTTCCAATCCCGCTTCGGCCAGCCAAGCAGCTTGCAGCGCTCGTTCGTGATGCCGAATGTTGCGATTGCGGGTGATCGAGATCTTTAGCACGGTCCCCAGCATCAGTGTTACCAACACCGTGCAAACAATCGCGACCACCAACGCCGCGCCGCGACGGTCGTGAGCACCGCCGGTCTTTTCACGTGCAACGGCTCTCATGGCACGGCCTCCTCGAAACGGCGGTCCTTACCGACGACCGCCTCGATCCGCAGCGGATCGAGGCGGCGGCGAACGGCCAGCGCAGCCGGCGCATTGATCGCCGGGTCTGCATCACTGGTCCGCGCCCAAACCAACTCGGCGACCGTGAGCGGCCCGTTTTCATTGACGGCAAATTGGACGCGCACGTCGCGGGGCAGACGATATTGTTCGTACCGAGCGTCCCCGTCCGCACGGCTTTCGGCGCGAATGAGAAAGCGGTCCCGCTGCGCGTAGGATATCGCCGTACCTTCGTCGGAGGTCAATCGCAGCGTCTGCTCGGCCCCGGGTTCCCCCTCAACCGAAGCCCCAGTGGCCGCGTGAGCATCCTCGCGAAATTGCAGCGACATGCGGGCATGACTATTGGCGTGGATCAACGACTCAGCCGCGCTGCGTTCGGAGCGCAGCAGCTTGTGCATCAGCCCCATCCCCACGGTCAGCACCATTGTCGAGGCGCCGACGACGATGATGACTTCGACCAACGAGACTCCACGGCGGCGTTTCATCGCGTCCCTCCCGCCGGAGGATAGACCCAGGTCGTCAATCGCACCGGCGTTACCATCACGTCCCCCGCATCGCGCCAGCGCAATGAAAGGGAGATTTGCTTACCCCCCAAATCGTCGCCGGTCGACTGGATGTCAATGCCGAGTTCCGCGTCGCGGAGGTGCGCAGTGACCGCGTCGCTCAAAGTCCAAGATTCTTGCGCAGCCCCGTCGAGCGTTTCGTAGGGCGCGGCGGAGAGACGTTCCATCAGGTTCGCGAGTTCCTCAGCGGCCAGCTGCCGGCGTTCGGCATATCGCTGCTGCCGGGAGGTGGCGGCCAACAATTGCAGGCTGACGGTCATGACCACGCCCAGCACAATGCCCGCCACGACCATTTCCACCAGCGAATAGCCCCCGCGGCCGCCGGCGTCATGTGCCGTTTGATCGTAGGAACGTCGTTGCATTTCGAAAACTCAATTCTAAGTAGGCCGGTCAGGCACAGCATGACCCACGACAACTAATACAAGTACTCACCGTTAATATGATTCATGATCGCAATCAGCGGCATGAAAAAGCTGATCGCGAATCCCGCGACAACCAGGCCGAAGCCGACGGCGGCCAACGGTTTGAAAAACTCGGCCAGCATGCGAAACCGGTAGGTCTTGCGGCGTTCAATATTTGCCGCGACGCTCCGCAAAGCCCAACTCAAATTGCCGACCAGCTGAGCGGAGCGGAGCAGCTGTTCTTCCGATTTGGTGATTAACCGGTGCAGGCGGAGTTGATGAAAACAATCGTCCGAGTGGCGGAGCGCGACCTCGATCTGCGCCAACTTGGTGCGAATGATCGCGCGGGGATAAAAATAGGCGGCCAGCGAGATTGCATCCACGATCGGTTTTCCCGAATCGATGACAACTGACAAATTGCGGAGGATATTCGGCGTTTCCAGTCGGGGGAAAAGTCGCAATACGAACGCCGGGATCTCCATAAATCGGACGCCGCCCGTCAAGCCCCACATGACCAGGACCACCAGCGACGCCAGACCGCCAAATATTAACGGCATTAGCAGATAGAAGTAGTTGACGAATATGTCCGACATTTGAATCAAACCGGACGTCGACCGGGGCAAGTCGACGCCGAAGTCCTCAAGAATCTTGGCGTGTTTGGGGACGACGTAGTACATCAGAAAACCGGTCAGCGACGCAGTGACGAACACCAGCAAGCCGCAATACAGCAGGTACAGGATGTTGGCCCCCTGCTCTTCCTGGAACTCTTCGGTGAGGCTGTCCGCGGCACTTCGCAGCGACCGCCCCAATTGGCCGGACTCGCAGCCGACGCGGACGGCGAACGTCGCCTGAAACGGCAGCAATCCCGGAATATTCTCCACCGCTTCGGGCAAGGGAATCCCCGCGCGGAGCATGTCCGCCAGATCGCGCAGCCGCTTGCGCTGGGCTCCGCGCTCGTCGTCGGCCAACGCGTCGATTTCTTCGACGAGCGGCATATCCTCCTCGGCCGCGACCGCCAGCATCCACAGCAATGACGACTGCCGCGACGACAGGCCGTTGCCGATGCTCGCCAATTTTGACCCTTGTTCCGACATGTCGACGAGTCCTTACCACGCCGCGCGGACTGTCGTCCCGCGCAGCGAAGACGTTAGTTAGTGTATTCTCACGGAATAAATTGAGTGTTGGCTGCCACTGGCTTCGCCAGTGCAAGTGCCAGTTTTGGAATCACATGAAAAGCACTGGCAGAGCCAGTCGCAACCGATTTCTTCGGTTTGCCATCGCACTACGTTAAATCATTTAAGAGTTTGATCAGCGGCAGAAACATCGCGATGATCATGCCGCCGATCACCAATCCCGCCGCGATAATCACAATCGGTTCAATCAACCACATCAGCAGCGATGCCTGCACGCGGGCCCGCCCCTCGAAAATGTCTCCCGCCGCGTGCAGCGCCTCGGGATATTTTTGATGCCGTTCGCCCCACTTGACGAATTGGCAGAACACCGCCGGAAAGGGGCGCGTCGCCGCAGCCGTCCAGGCAAACGGCTGCCCCTGGGCCACCGCGTCGGCCAACCGCCGTGAGGCATCGGCCAGATCGGCATCGTGCACCCCGCCGGCCGCATGACGCAGGGCCTCCGGCAGCGCCATCCGGCTGTCGATCAGCACGGCCAACAGGTGGCAGTATTCCATCAGCGCCGAATTGCGCAACACCCCGCCGAACAACGGGATGCCGCAGATCAGGCGTCGCAAATGCGGTCTTCCCAACAGCAAGCGCGCCGCCATCCAAAGCACGCCGGCGAGCACAACTCCGCCGAGCAGCAGCCACAGGCCGTAGCGAACCAAGAATTCGGAGAGCCGAACCATCAACATCGTCATCCCCGGCAACTCCGTGCCGAAGTCGTAAAAAATCTGCGTAAACATCGGCATGATGTAGACCATGATGAACGACATCAGCACGGCCACCATCGCCAGCAGCATCAGGGGGTATGCCATGGAAAACTTGACGCGCCGCCTGAGTGTATTGGCCCGCATCGAGTAAGTCAGCGATTGCTGCAGCACTCGATCCAAACAGCCCGCTTTTAATCCGGCGCGGATCAGCCCCGCGACGTGCGGCGGGAACCCCGTGATGCGTTTGGAAAAGATTTCATCCAAGGGCATGCCGCTGTCGATCCGATCGGCAATTTGCCGCAGGCCTTTGCGCAGCCGCCGCGAATGCGCTTCTTCCGACAAGGCCCGCAGTCCGCCCGATAGCGGCTTGCCTGCGGCCGCCATGTCTGCGAGGTTTTGTCCGACCGCCATAAAGTCCGCCTCGGTCAGCTCGACCGCCTCCGGCCGGCGCGGCCGGCGTTCGCTGCTGCCGGATTCCGACGCCGACGCGGCCAAGCCATCCACAGCGATGTCGGTGAATCCCAGCGAACTGAGGTCTTGCCGCGCAGCCGTTTCATCGGTCGCGATCACGGTGTCGGACACCGGGCGGCCTGTGGAATCGACGGCGGTATAACGAAACGTCGGCATGAAAATCTGTTAACAGTTTAAGGAGCAGCCAGGTGACGCAGGCCTTCGATCAAGGGGGCAAACAACGCAAACGCATAAATCAATGTCGCGCCGCCGCCCACGACGGCCACCGCCAATATGGGAAGAGCCAGCGACAGTGTCTCCAATCGCTGCAACGCCCGCGAACGATAAACGCTCGCGCCGCGCAGCAGCGTGGTCGGCAGCATCTGCTGATGTTCTCCGGTGGTGATCAACCACCGCAGATACGGAGGATAGGCGTCGGCCGTCCGCATCGCATCTCCCAGCGATTCACCGCGCTGCAGCTTCATCGAGATTTCCTCGGCGGATCGGATCATCTTGCGATGTCCCGTGGCATCGGCGGCCAACAGGATCCCCGTCTGCAACGGGACCTCCTGGCTGGTGAGCAGGCCCAGCAGGTCGCTGAAGTTGGCCAGTTGCAGGTCGCGATAGATCCCGTTCGCCCAAGGGATCAACCGAAACAGCGACATTGAACGTCCGCTGCGCATCAACGACTTCTTCTGAAAGAATAGCCAATACCCAATTGCCCCCAACAACACCACGGGAATCACCGGTCCCCAGATCCACATTGTGTCCGACAGAGACCGGACGACCGTCAACCAGAAACCCGAGCTTGTATCGCCCGGGGAACTGAACGCCGCAAACCGTGGAACCATCTCCGCCAGCAACACCAAGAACATCGCGTAGGCCAAAAAGAAGATGACCAGCGGATACGCGCACGCCAAAGTCACGCGCCGGTGGACCTCCAACATGGACTGCGCATACTGTGTGACCGCCTCCAACGCGGCCGGCAGCCGGCCGGCACGCAGTCCTCCTTCGACCACCGCGCGATACATCTTGGGAAATTGACTCCCCTCAGCCTCCATCGCTTCGGACAACGATTCGCCTTTGCTCATCCGTGAACCGAGCGTGGCGGCCAATTTCCCCAAGCTGCCGCGCAATTCCCGGCCGACTTGTTCCAAACCCAACTCCAACGGCACCCCGGCGCGCACCAAGGCGGCGATCTCGTCGTTCAGCGCGACCAGGTCTTCTAATTTCGCCGCGTGGGGCGCCGAACCGTTTGTGAAGGGGACGTTCAATGTTCGTTTGCCGGTTTGACCGTATGTGTGTCTTCGTCATTCGCCAATTGACGGCGATTAAAAACCAAAAACCCGTCGCACCTCCGCCGGAGAGGTCACCCCCTCATCGACTGCGTGACACGCTCGCGTTAAGTTGGGAATCATTCCAGCGGCAACGGCCGCCTGTTGGAGGTAGGGAGCCTCCCGCCGTTCTCGAATTGCGGCTCCGATCGATTCCTCATCCGTGGTGAGCATCTCGGCCACCAGGAAACGCCCGCGGTATCCGGTCCCTTGGCAAAGATCACACCCGACCGGCAACCGAACACGCTCGACATTCAGCCCCAAATGATCTTCCGGATTCTCGCTCGGCCGCGCACAATCACACAACCGCCGCAGCAGCCGTTGCGACAGAATCCCCAACAACCCGCTCTTGAGCAGAAACGGCTCGATCCCCATATCCGATAACCGGCTGATCGCGCCCACGGCGCTGCCGGCGTGAAACGTCGTCGTCACCAGATGTCCCGTCAGCGACGCTTGAAAGACGGTCTCTGCCACGTCACGGTCGCGGATCTCGCCGACCATAATGACTTCCGGATCCTGCCGCATCAAGGACCGCAACCCGACCGCCAAATCAAATCCAGCCGCCGCATTCACCTGTGACTGCGTGACTCCCGGTACGACGACCTCGATGGGGTCCTCCAGACTGACCAGACTTTTGCCACCCCCTGAATTGTCGACAATTTCCCGCAGGCATGCGTAATTGGTCGTCGTTTTTCCGCTTCCCGCCGGCCCGCTGACGATGAACACGCCGGCCGTCTGCTGCAATATGCGGCTGACATCCGCGAGAATGTCGCTGGGCAAATTCAAACGGTCCAACCGATCGAACCGCCCCGCACCGGCAAACAGCCGGACGACGGCCTTTTCACCAAATAGTGTGGGAAATGTGCTCACGCGGATTTCGCTCTCGCCTGCATCGCGAATACGGCCTTCCTGCGGTTTGTCGGATTGATACGTCAGCAGGTCCGACAACACCTTCAACCGGGCCACAATCCGCGGCGCAGCGCGGTGCGAAAACGTTGCCACTGTTTGCAGGACACCGTCGATCCGCCAGCGCATCTCCATACCGTCGGTCACCGGCAGCAGATGCACGTCGGTTGCCCCCGCAGCAGACGCCGCCGAGAGGATCACGTCCACGAGTTCTGTGATGTACTGCGGGGCCTCTTCGCCGCAAGCGGGCAATTGTTCGCGGAATCGACTTTCGATGGTCTGCTGCATGGTTCGCCGATTCGCGCCGCGGGGCCGCATGAGAGGATTTCGGGGGCAACGGTGACCGAGACCCGTCCGGGCCGTGGCACCTAATCCTACAGATGCCAGAATCTCACCGATTTGTCTACTAATACAACCCGATTCCGCGACAAAATCGGCCCCGCCGGCAACCCCCCGCGCCCCCGCGGAAAGGCTCGCCCGGACCGCGAAACGGCGGCGACATTCCAGGGACCTCGACATTTGTTGATTGGCGGCCGTTTGCAACGCATTTCGGCTGTAAACCGCGGGCCGTTTTGGTACAGTAAATCCTGCAATTCCTGCGTCCGCCCGCTGTGGAATGCAGAGAGATCCATTCGGCGGCGCCGTCGTCCTTTTTTCGAGTCCCGAGGGCGCAGCGTCATCACCGCAAATTAAACTTCAAAATTCTACACCTGAGAAGGCGACTGAATGCACTTGCATCGCACACATGCCGGTCTGTGGACCGCGCTGGGCTGGGGATTGGCCATCGTTCTATCGGCCCAGACGGTGCCGGCACAGGAGAAGTCCGCCGATAAAGGCTTTGTGCCGCTTTATAACGGCAAGGACTTGTCGGGTTGGGAAGTGCTGGACGGCAAAAAGGATGCCTGGAAAGCCGACGGCGAATTACTCAGTTGCGTCGCCGCCGGCGGCGGCTGGCTTCGCACCGACAAGATGTACAGTGATTATGTCCTGCGGCTGGAATTCCGCATTCCCGAAAACGGCAACAGCGGCGTCGGACTACGCTTTCCCGACCAAGGCAATCCCGCCTTCGCCGGCATGGAGATACAGATTCTCGACGACGGCGGCGATGAATACAAAAACCTCAAGGATTCTCAATATTCCGGCAGCATCTACTCCGAAGTCGCCGCCAAGCGAGGCGCCCTCAAACCGATCGGCGAGTTCAACAGCTATGAGATCACCTGCAACGGGCCGTTTATCAAAGTCGTGCTCAACGGCGAGACAATCGTCGACGCCGACATTGACAAATATCCGAAGGCGTCGGGCGATTATAAGCCGTTGCCCGATCGCCCGCGGATCGGCTACATCGGCATGCAAAGTCACGGTTCACGGGTTGATTTCCGCAATATCGCCGTCAAAGACTTGACGAAGACCATCACCGATCCGGACACCAACGTGGCAATGAAATATGTCGACGTTGTGGAAGGAAAAGGGGACTCGGTCGGAGAAGGCTCAAGCCCCGTCATCCACTGCACGGGGCGGTTTCTCGATGGAACCAAGTTCTACAGCAGCCGCGACGGCGCCGGCGAACCGCTGGCGTTTCCGCTGACCCGCTATATTCCGGGTTGGCAGTTGGGCATTCCGGGGATGAAAGTCGGCGGGCGCCGCAAACTGATCATCCCGTACCAATTGGCATACGGCGCCGACGGAAGCCCCCCGGACATTCCCCCCAAAGCGACGTTGATTTTCGACGTCGAAGTGCTGAAGGTAAAATAACTGCGCGGCCGAACCAGCGAGGTTGCCCGCGCGCGAGACCGGTTTATCTGAAATTGAGAATGTTGCCATGAGTGTTTCGAAGGAAAACTCCCAGGACGTCAACGTCGATGTCCCCTGTCCAAATTGCGGCGAAATGGCCCGTAAGGGTTCGGTTCGCTGCCGAGAATGCGGCGCGTTTCTGGACCCAAACACCGAACGGATCGCCCAGGAGATGACCGGCAGCGACAACCCCAATTTGTCCGACTTTGAAATGGCGGACGACGCTCAGGACGGCGACGACTTTGAAGTGGCCCCGGGAGTCACCACATTCCAGGCGACCGAAAGCACCTTCGACTTGTCCAACGAACCCTGGGACCGGCCGGGCAAGGCGAATATGCCCTCGAGGACGATCCGTTGGCCGATGACGAAGAAGCCGGCACCGCAACTGCTCCGAAACCCGCCGACGAGTCCAACGATACCTCCGCCAAGGGCACGACGCCGACCGCTCTGCCCGCCGGTTCTACGGGAGATGCGTTGCTCGACGGCGCGATGGTCGAGGAACTGGAAGCCTTGCGGCGGAGCATGGGCCGCGTCGTTAAGGTCAATGAATTGGTCCCCGGGCAGGGGGTCGTCGTCTACTGCCCCAGCGGACACCGGATTCACGTCGCCGACAGATTCCGCGGCCGCACCGGACGCTGCCCGCAATGCCGCGCTCCGTTTCTGGTCCCCGGCACTCCCCCCGCCGGTGCGTTCGACGATGCGGACGACGACGACGGAAGCGAATTGCTGGAAGATTCCCCCGAGCGGATCACCTTCGAGAGCGACAAATACGGACGCTTTAAGACGTGGATGCCCAACGTCAAATTGCACCGCGTCGTCGTGAGCAAATTGCGGCTCAAACCGGGCAGTCTCGCGGACGAATCGGAATTGGTCGATATCGGATTCTCCGAAGATTCGATATTGCTAGTCACGGTGTTCAAAGGCAAAGGGGGCCTGACCAACAAGTCCGCGATCCGCAAGAAACCGGACATCCGCGAAAAGGTGCGTGACGCCTTGGTCAGCGTCTCCAAAAAAAGCGACCCGGGCGAACTCCCCGCTCCGTCGAAGCACTGCATCCTTCAAAGCGACTTCGACAAAATCTGGATCGCCCAACCGGCCCTTCCCGTGGGAGAGTCGCTGTTCGCCGGACTGGACCTTTTCGGTGAAGGGGTGATCGGCATCCGGTTGCCCGGCGTCGAAAACAAAGATGAGCGGCTCTACATAACCCCCACACTGTCGCAGTACCGCCAATTGGTGCGCATCCTGGCGGAAAAATATCAAATCGTGCTCCCGTCGGAAGAACACGGCATCCCCGTCACCGACCAATACCGCGATGAGTTGTGCCACATCAGCGGCAAAGAGCTCAAAGTGCTGCAGCAGGTCGGCTTCTACAAGACGGATCCCCGTTTCGAATTGGACCTGATCGGCCATCAATGTGCCGCTTGCGGTATTTACATCAGCGAGTCCGCGCGGCGGATGGAAAAGCTGGGCGGCAAGACCGGTTCCAGCCTCGCCAAGGTCAAATGCCCGGCCTGCGAACAAAAGCTGGGCGACAAGCCCGCATACCGCATCAAGCCGGACGAATCGACCAATATCAATACGACGGCCGACTCCAATCCTGAGGTCTGACCCGGCATTCGCAATCGAGCATCAAACTTTTCTTCAACCCGTCGCCGGCGGAGTTCCGGCTGCGGGTTATTTTTTCGCAAACCGCGATTGACCCCTCAGACGCATTGTCTTACACTCGCCCCAGACTTGATGTCTGACTTCCAGGAGGAGCCTGACCGATGACCCGCCATCGGCGCCATGTTGCTGACGCTGAACTCGCCGTGCTCGAAGTTCTCTGGGACGACAGTCCCCGCACCATTCGTCAGATCGCCGATATTCTCTACCGCGGCGGCGGCACGTCGGAATACGCCACCGTACAAAAACTGCTCGGGCGACTCGAACAAAAAGGCTGCGTGACCCGCGACCGATCTGCGACCGCCCACCAATTCACACCCCAGATCGCCCGCGACGACCTCATCGGCGAACAACTCGAACAGGTCGCCCAAAAACTGTGCGACGGTTCTCTGACCCCGCTGTTGATGCACCTCACCAACAACGTCCGGCTCAAAAAACGAGAACGCGAACTCCTCAAAAAAATGATCGACGAAGCCCAATAACACCGGCCGTCTCGGCACGAAATATTATTCCCCAAACCGACCGCTTGCCGTCGCACACGACAATTGGATTTGCCACAGAACTCACAGAGGGAACAGAGAAAAAAACTTCTACTAACTTGAATCGATGATCACTGCAGTGACGAACGTCTCGCCATTCAAAAAATATTTAGACGCACTGCATGCTGCTCCATAAAAACAATTCATTCTGCTTCAGATTGAAAGAACTCTCTGTGAGCTCTGTGGCAAAAAAACTGAAGCAACAAAACAAACACCGCTCGATAATCCATCTCCACAAGCAAACACCAATCGCTGAATAAACTCGTCGTACAATCATCTGCCGGGGGAACCCCATGCTCCAATCGATCTTCGAAATCGTGCTGGCCAACGCCGTCCTCGCCGGCGTATTGGCCGTCGGAGTCGGGCTGTTCGCGCGACATTGCCGCCGGCCGGCGATCGTGCACACCCTCTGGCTATTGGTGTTTCTCAAATTGATCACCCCGCCGATTGTGACGCTTCCCCTCCCGCTCCTCCCCGCACCGCCGCAGGCCCCCATGGCGCCGGTCACGGTCATTCGCCCGGTGGAAACGCATGCCGTCCCGGCAAGCCCGCCCGCGCCCCGCGCCGCGCCCGTTCCCGCGAAGCAACCAACGCCGATGCCGCAGCCATCGACTAGCTTTTCGGTAGCGGACTACGCGCTTGAGATCCTCGTCGGCATCTCCTGTGTCGGAACGCTCTCCTGGCTGTTGCTGTTGATCGTGCGGAGCGGGCGCTTCCACCGCACAGCCCGCCGCGCCGCACTCGCGCCGGCCGCAATCCAGCAGCAAACGCAGCAGTTGGCCGCCGCACTCGACGTCAAAAACATTCCCGAAGTACGGATCATCCGCGCCCATGTTTCACCGCTGCTCTGGCGCATCGGCGGCAAGCCGGTGATCCTGTTGCCGGCCGAATTGCTCGCCAGCCTGTCGCCGCCGCAAGTGGCCGGCGTGTTGGCACACGAGCTGGCACATCTGCGGCGCGGCGATCATTGGATCCGCCGCGGCGTGTTGTGCGTCACGGCGCTCTATTGGTGGCATCCAGCCGTCTGGTGGGGGCGGCGCGGACTGGACCAGGCCGCCGAGCAATGTTGTGACCAGGCTGTCATCAACCAATTCCCGGAGCGCCGCCGCGACTACGCCAGCGCGCTATTACAAACAATCGATTTTCTTTCAGGCGCTCGCCCCCGGTTGCCCGCGTCGGCAACCACCTTCGGGCCAGGCCGCAGCCTCAAACGGAGATTTGAAATGATTCTGGACAAAGGAGTGTCCGCCCGCATGACATGGAAAACACGCGGCGCACTGGCAGCCGTCGGCTTAACGATCCTCGCCGTCTCGCCGTGGGTCGTGGCGGAGGAGCCACCGCCTCAACCCAAAGTGCCGCTAGCGAAGAATATTGGCGCCTCAGATGCCTTTTCATTTTATTACGGTGATGCCGACGACAAGCAGAAATCAAAAACGGCGAAGAAAACGATCTATCGGGTCCAGTGCCGGCTGTTGAATGAAGACCGTCTGCGGAATGAAAACGACAATATCGCTTTCGCTCCGCAAATCGTCCTCGCCGAAGGGGAGGCCGGCGAGATTTCGATCGGCCGGGAAACCCCGCTGGCCTTGTCAGAGGACCTGCCCGCCGAAGTAGAAAACATAATGATCGGCTATCGAATCAAACAAGTGACGATCCGCAAGCTCGACGGCGAGTTTGTCCTCGTGCGAGCCGAGATCGAAGACATCCCCACCATGGCCGAGGGACGTTTTCCCGATGACGATGGACTCGTTGTCAGGGAGTTCCAATACGTCTACACGAAACACATCCGGGTTTTCGAGAAGGCCCAACTTGGCAAGACATTCTCGGTCCCGCTCGCCGACGTCGCTGGCTGGCTTTTCGAAAAACGCGGCCCGAATGCCAACGCCAACGACTCAGCCACACGCCGCTTGGAGTTCACCGTCACACGACTCGAACCGGCCAAACCCCAATCACCCGACGAAGCGGTGCTGACTTTCCCCGCACCGGTCGCTGATCCGGTGCCGCCAACGGCCCAGGAAGTTCGCACCCTCCTGATTGAAAGACTCAAAGCAAATAAAGACGTACCGACGTTTATGGAATCGACCGCCATCAAGGACCTGCGCGTGATAGTTGAATTAATCGTTGACGCTAAGGGGCCGGAAAAGTTCTATCCGCTCGTCGGCCCCGCTCGACTTCACCAACGAAAGTACATGTGCACCGCGTTTTATAAAGTGGAACGAGAAGCAAACTGGCCGGTTTCGTTTAAGAGCGCTGGCAACGGCGAAGAGGTCTTCTACATCGACCGGGACCAATTGATCCGCACCTCTGGTCCGGCGAGCGACAAACCGGCACCCGAAAAGTCGACCGGCGAGGAGACGTCGAGCACAGACACCGGCACCAAACCGCCTGCGCCAAAAGTCCTAAAAGGCCAAGGCGTAACCAGCGACGCCGGCCTCGTCGGCGAGGTCATCGTCGATGAGCGAGCAGAGAGGAAGTAAGGCCTCAAGTCCGCCTCAAAACAATGCCGGCCCGCGCCCCAAATTACGGTCGCGGGCCGGTTTTTGTCTACAACTGTTTTCAAAACCCTCTGACGCGTCACGCCCACACTTGTACGACAGTTCCACAAACTGGCGCAACCGGGTTTTGAAACTGGTTCTAGTGATTTGGATCGCGCGGCTGAGGGACAGCGGCCGGGCGTGACGCGGGCCACAGTTTCGCTGGTGTTCTGTTTTAAAGTGTACCAGTGGCGATCACCGGTAAGGACGGTAGTCGTTGAACCACTCATAGGTCATAAGTCCGACGGGCTCACCTCGAACTCTGGATTCTGCCCACGCCAAAGGACCAAATACGTCGCATTCCACTTGAGTGGCAAATATGCGGCAATTGACCACGTGACTTTCACCATCACGAATGACCCCATAAACCCCCAGCCAGAAATATCCGCCCACGTACGGCCCGAACGCCAGCAACAGCGCAACGAGTCCATACACAATCCAACCCTGCCACCATCTCGGCTTATCGGCCGTCATGCGTCACCTCCTGCGTCAGAGTAACTCACAAGCCGCTAGAGGAATAGTGGTGTTCGGCATTGTCCGCAGCCAATGGGGCACTCAAGCGGGTTTCCACGCGGAGACGCGGTGGACGTCTGCGGAACAAAATAAGCTCCTTCCACAACGTTTCAAATTGCCAGGAAGTCTCCCACATTGCTTACACCCAAACCCACCAAATTTTTGCCCCCCCGCCCCCTGGATTGGGGTTGCGGGCCGGTTTTTGTCTCTTATGATTTGGATCGCGCGGCTGAGGGGCAGCGGCCGGTGACTGGGTGTGACGCGGGCCAAATTTCACACCCCCCGGAAATTCATAGATACCACGTGTCGAGTTCCTGTCGGGATGGTCATGACGGCTGGGGAAGCCGGCTCGGTCACCTAGACAGCACCGGTTGGAAAAACAAATCGCGTTGTGCTCGGCTTGTGAACTGGAGAAACCCAGCAAGGCCCTAACAATTAAAGAGTTACGGCAGCACCATTCACCGTAACCTTACGGCGATTTTCTTGACGATCGCCGTCCAGCAAGTAGACTTCCCTTGGCCACGGACGCGCCGAGTCACCTTCGCGGAGGCGAATCGGCGGGCGAGACTTGTGCTCACCCGCACACTTGACTTCCACACTCGGTTTTTCGCTGTTTTGTTCGCCCCGCACGCGCAGAGACGTCGCCACTTCAGGAGTCGTTGGTGTCCCGCCAATCCGCCGAAGAATTCAAAGAATTGGTCCGTTCCCGAACGGACATCGTCAGCTTGATCGGCGAAGGCATTTCGCTGCAGGCGCGACGCGGCGGACATGAATTCGTCGGCCTCTGTCCCTTCCACGACGACCGCAATCCTTCGCTCCGCGTTTATCCCGACCGACAATCGTTTCGCTGTTGGTCGTGCAACACCGGCGGGGATTGTTTCGAGTTCGTGATGCAAAGCGAACGTGTCGATTTTCGCGAGGCGATCCAACTGCTGGCCGCCCGCGCTAACATAGAGATGCCCCGCGCCTACAGCCGCAGCGACGGCCCAGGGGGCACGAGTAAGAGTCAACTATTCGACGTTGTGGCTTGGGCCGAAGAGCAATTCCACGACTGCCTGCTTTCCAGCCCCCAAGCCGCAGCGGCGCGAGACTATTTGGAATCACGCGGCTTCAACCGCGAGATCATCGAGACATATCGGCTGGGCTACCATCCCAACGATTGGGAATGGCTCATCGGCCGGACACGGGGCAAGTTTGGCATGGACCTATTGAGCGCAGCCAAGCTAATCGCACAACGGGACGGGGGGCGCGGTTATTACGATTATTTCGTGGATCGGGTGATGTTTCCGATTCGCGACATGCAACGTCGCCCTGTTGCATTTGGAGGACGCATTCTCCCCGGTGACACCCGGGAGAACGCACCCAAATATTTCAACAGCTTAGAGAGCACAATCTTCACTAAGAGCCGACTGCTGTACGGTTTCGAACATGCCCGCGATGCGATCCGCCGGTCGGACACGGTGGTTGTCGTGGAAGGGTACACGGATTGCATTACCACGCACCAGTACGGGCAAATGAACGTCGTCGGCACATTGGGGACGGCATTGACGGAAGCACATGTGACGAACCTCAAGCGTTTTGCCCGCAAGGTGGTGTTGGTCTACGACGGCGACGACGCCGGCCTCAACGCGGCGGAGCGTGCCTTAACGAAGTTCCTGGCCCAAGAGGTCGACCTGAGAATCATGACGTTGCCGGCCGGGCTGGACCCGGCCGATTATCTCGCACAGCACGGTGCGGAGCAGTTTGCCCGAAACATTGAAGAGGCCCCCGAAGCTTGGCAGCATAAATTCAAACGGACCATTTCCCGTTACGGAACCGATTCGATAGACGCCAAAGATCGCGTGCTGGATGAGATGCTCGAGGTCCTGGCAACCGTGCCCCACACCGGCGGAGCCGACGCCGGCAAGTGGCGCAACCGAGAAGACTTGATCGTCGGTTCATTGGTACAACGTCTGGGAGTCAAAGAACACGCGGTGCGACAACGCCTCGCCGAGATTCGACAGCGCGGCCGCGACCGCCAACAACTTCGCCGCGATGACGCTGCCGTGCGGCAGGACCGACCATCACCCGAAAGCGCCGCCTCCTCGCCAAGACAACCGTTATCGCGCCGCGACCTTTACTTGGAACAAGAACTACTTCAGATTGCCCTGATGCACCCCGCAGTAGTCGGCCGTCTGAGGGACGAATTCGACTGCGAGGAACTTCACGACCCGCACTTGCGACGTCTGTTGGCCTGCAGCTACCGAATCATGGATGCGGGAGAGGAACCGACCTTTCACCGCGTGATGGCGGAATTAACGGACTCCGCCTTGAAAGGAATCGCTGTCTCATTGGATGAGGACGCCCGCCGTAAGCGGATTGCTCCGGAATTGCTCGAACAGACCCTAACCTGTTTGCGCGAGCGCCGGCAGCACGACCCCGCATTGATCGCCGGTCAACTGCACGAACAGATGCAGCAGCCCGGCGGCGGACTAAATGATGAAACAGCGGCGATGTTACGCCAGCTTTCAGAATACAACAAGAAACGCACAGTCAAGAACAAGTTGGCTTGATTATCGCGGAGGACTCTCTGTGCACAGACTCGACGAAAGCCTGCGGATTTTGGTGGAACAAGGGCAGCAACAGGGTTATTTGACCTTTTCGCAGGTCAATGACTATCTGCCCGATGAAGCCGTGAACCCGGAGAAGCTCGACAACCTGCTGATGTCCCTAGAGGAGATCGGCCTGGAGATCGTCAACGACGAGCAACCGGCGGCCACCAAGCCGAAGAAAAAGCGGACCCGCGCTAAGAAAGCCGGAGCGGAAGAGGAACAATCGCGGCGGATCGATGATCCCGTGCGGATGTATCTCACCCAAATGGGTGAGATTCCGCTGCTCACGCGAGCGGAGGAAATCGCGCTGGCCAAGAAGATCGAGGTCACCCGCCGCCGATTTCGCCGGCAGTTGCTCGAAAGCGATTATGCACTCAAAGCGTCCCTCGATATCCTGATCAAGGTCCACCAGGGTCAATTGCCCTTTGACCGCACGATCAAGGTCTCCGTCACCGAAGGCCTGGAGAAAACGCAGATTCTGGGCCGTATGCCTTATAACCTGGCCACCTTGGAAGAACTGCGTCGGCAGACCATCGAAGATTTCGCCATCACCATCGACGAGACGGCAACGCGGAAAGAGCGCAAGGACGCCGACGCACGCCTGCAAATCCGCCGCCGCAAAATGGTCACGCTGATTGAGGAGTTGAGCCTGCGGACACAGCGCCTGCAACCGTCGCTGAAGCGGTTGGAGCAAATCTGCCGGCGGATGATCGACATCGAACGGCAAATCGAAAGCCTCAAGGACCTCAAATCGGCCAAAGACGAACGGGCCAACCTGCAAAAAGAACTGCAGGACCTGATGAACATGACGCTGGAAACGCCGCGCAGTCTCCGGAAGCGGATGCGGAATATCCAGGAACGGTTCGCCGCCTACGAATTGGCGATGCGGCAACTTTCCGGCGGCAACCTGCGGCTGGTGGTCTCGATCGCCAAGAAATACCGCAACCGCGGTTTGAGCTTCTTGGACCTGATCCAAGAGGGGAACACCGGACTGATGCGGGCCGTCGACAAATACGAATATCGCCGCGGCTACAAGTTTTCAACGTATGCCACGTGGTGGATTCGCCAGGCGATCA
>CALFYU010000134.1 GCA_937952455.1 uncultured Planctomycetaceae bacterium | reverse complement strand
TTAGTTTCATTTTGGAAACCACAGATGTGCGTGTTCTGACCGGTGTTCGCCGTGCGCGACGGCAAGCGGTCGGTTTGGAGCTTGTGGTTTCACGCCTGAATAATCTGTGTTCTGCCCGTGTTACATCTGTGGCTAGATCGCAACGCCGTTTTGGTCGCGATTTCGCTGCTTTCGTGGTTTCATGTCCCCCGCCGATCCGGCGGCTATCTGGCGAGCGGTGAACCGGTTTGCTAAATTGGGGTCTTCTTCTTTGGTCACACTCGGGGGACGTTCTGCGAATTCGAACTCGGTGTGATATTCCTGGAAAGTATGTGATGACCCAATTGACACAAGCGACTGCAAAAGTTCCCGATGTTCACGGCCGTTTCGGCGAATTCGGCCGCCGGTTTGTTCCTGAAACATTGATGCAGGCCCTGGAGCAGCTCGAACAGGAATATGCCAAGGCGATCCAGGACGAGACGTTCCAAGCGGAATTGGACGACCTGCTGCGGAATTTCGTCGGCCGGCCCAATCCGCTTTATTTTGCCGGGCGGCTGACGGAGCATTGCGGCGGGGCGCGGATTTTTCTGAAGCGCGAGGACCTCAATCACACGGGCGCCCACAAGATCAATAACACGCTCGGCCAAGTGCTTCTCACGAAGCGGATGGGCAAGACGCGGGTGATTGCTGAGACGGGTGCCGGCCAGCACGGCGTCGCCACCGCCACCGCCTGTGCCCTGTTCGGCCTCCCCTGTGTGGTCTATATGGGCGAGGAGGACGTGCGGCGGCAGAAGCTCAACGTGTTCAACATGGAAACGATGGGAACCGAAGTGCGACCGGTTCGCAGCGGATCCCGCACGCTCCGCGACGCTATCAACGAAGCGATGCGGGACTGGATGGCCAGCGTCGACAATACACACTACATCTTAGGTTCGGTGGTTGGCCCGCATCCGTTTCCCCGCATGGTCCGCGATTTTCAGTCGGTCATCGGCCGCGAAACGAAACGACAATGCCAGGAACAAATCGGTCGTTTGCCGGATGAAGTCATCGCCTGTGTGGGAGGTGGTTCCAATTCGGCGGGCATGTTTTATCCGTTCGTCGAGGACCGGGAGGTCAAATTGACCGGCGTCGAACCGGGAGGCCGCGGGCCGAATCCGGGGGACCATGCCTCGACGCTCAGCTACGGCAAGAAGGGCGTTTTGCACGGCAGCTACAGCTACGTGTTGCAGGACGCGGACGGCCAAACCGAGGACGTGCATTCCATTTCGGCCGGCTTGGATTATCCGGGCGTCGGCCCCGAACACAGCTACTGGAAGGACACCGGCCGCGTGCAGTACGGACCGGTGAGCGACCAGGAAGCGCTTGATGCATTTGGCACGCTGGCCCGGCTGGAGGGAATTCTGCCCGCCTTGGAAAGTTCGCACGCCATCGCACAGGCGATCAAGACCGCCGCCGCGCGCAAACCGGATGAGGTGATCGTCGTCTGCCTGTCGGGCCGCGGCGACAAGGACGTCTACGAAGTTGCCCGGCTGTTGGGAAAGGAATTGTAGGGTGCGTTCATTAAACCGGGTGGCCGCGATCGCTAACGGCAATCGGGGCGGGCGCAGCCCGCAAGAAGCCGCAGTTTGTACTCTCCATGTTCCAAAAAGGCGTCTTGGTCAGGAACTGTTGAGATTGCTGCTTCTTGTGCCTTCGGCACACGGATTGCCGATGGCAATCAGTGCTACCCCCGGGATAGTTATTCCGTCGAAGGCCCTCACCCGGGCCCTCTCCCGAAGGGAGAGTGAGAAATGCTTGCAGCGACCTTTTGATTTTGTAACCCGCACACTTATTGAGTATCACACAAAGATAGTAGTCCCATGGCAACGATCAACGAAAACTATTCCAAACTCGCCGCCGGATATCTGTTTCCCGAAATTGGCCGCCGCGTCTCGGCGTTTACGAGCGAACATCCCGACGCTGATGTGATTCGACTGGGAATCGGCGACGTCACCGAGCCGTTGCCGCCGGCTTGCGTCGCTGCCATGCACAAGGCCATCGACGAAATGGCGGCGCGGGAGACCTTTCGCGGATACGGTCCCGAGCAGGGTTATGAATTTTTGCGATCCGCGATCGTCGAACACGATTTCAAGCCCCGCGGCGTGGAAATCGCCGTGGACGAAGTCTTTGTGTCGGACGGTTCGAAGTGCGACACGGGAAACATTCTGGATATTTTCGGTGCAGACAACAAGGTGGCCGTGATGGATCCGGTCTATCCGGTGTATGTTGACACCAACGTGATGGCCGGGCGGACCGGCGCGGCCGGCAAAGACGGACGATATGCGGGTCTGGTCTATGTGCCCGTCACAGCGGAGAACGACTTCGTTCCCAGTCTGCCGGAGGAGCCGGTCGATTTGATCTACCTGTGCTATCCCAACAATCCCACGGGAACGGTGGCGACGCGTGAAACGTTAAAGCAATGGGTCGATTTCGCTCGTGCCCACGATGCGATCATCTTTTTCGACGCGGCTTATGAAGCATTTATCACCGATCCGACGATCCCACATTCGATCTACGAGATCGAAGGAGCCCGCGACGTGGCGATCGAGTTCCGCAGCTTCAGCAAAAATGCCGGATTCACCGGCACCCGCTGCGCCTACACCGTCATTCCCAAGGGGCTGACCGGAAAAACGTCTTTTGGTGAAGACCGGCCTATTCATCCGCTGTGGAACCGACGGCACTGCACGAAATTCAACGGCGTCTCGTATCCCATTCAACGAGCGGCCGAAGCGGTCTATTCACCCGACGGTCAAGCACAAGTCCGCGAATTGATCGAATTCTACTTACAGAACGCGGCCTTGATTCGCGAAGGTCTGCAAGGTGCGGGAATCGATGTCTACGGCGGGGTGAACGCGCCGTATGTCTGGCTGAAAACTCCCGGCGGCTTGGGAAGCTGGGAGTTCTTTGACCGATTACTGACCAAGGGGCATCTCGTCGGCACGCCGGGCAGCGGATTTGGCGCCGCCGGGGAAGGCTACTTCCGCCTGAGCGCTTTCAACAGCCGGGAAAACATCGAACAGGCGGTCGAACGCTTCCAGCGCGTCGTGGGTTAGAGCGCTGAAGACGGCACTGGCGGACAAGCCGCCAGTGGCACCCGCGCAGTGGCGTTTGTGCCTGCGACGACAATCGTTTGTCGATGTTGCACGATTGCTGGGGGGGCTGACTTCGTGGCGGTCAATCGGGAAGGTCGTGTACTAGCCGCACAAGATCAACGACGGTGTCGACCTTCATTTTTTCCAGCACGTGCGCGCGGTGAATGTCGGCCGTTTTGGGGCTGATGTTCAGATCGTGCGCGATTTGCTTGGTGCGGCGTCCGGCGACCAGCAGTTCCATGACCTGGGTTTCCCGCGGCGTCAAGGATTGGAGCCGTTCGGCGGTCGCCGAGGCGCGGACCGCTTCCATGCGTTGCCGATGGTCCAGCCGAATCGCCTGCTGGACCCGTTCCAACAGGAGTTCGTCGTTGAACGGCTTCTCCAGAAAATCGACGGCCCCTCCTTTGACAGCGGTTACGACGTTGGGAACGTCGGCGTAACCGGAGATAACGATGATCGGTAGCGTCACCCGCCGCGCGTTCAGTTCCTTTTGCAGTTCCAACCCCGTCATGTGTTCCATGCACACGTCGAGGATCAGGCAGCCGGCGCGATGCGGGTCGTATTCCCGCAAAAAGGCTTCAGCGCTGGCGTAACACTCCGCTTCCAATCCGGCGGACCGCAGCAGGCGATCGAGTGATTTGCGCATACCTGGTTCGTCATCCACGACAAACACGGTCGGCTGGGCATGTTCGGAATCCACGATGTCCTCTCGGTCAGGGCGCCGGCTATTCCTGGGCCGGTTCTGATACTTTGAAGGGCAATTTGAACGAAAACGTCAATCCGCGCTCTGGATTGGGCGTTGCGTGTAATTGACTGCCGTGCGAACTGATGATGGAACGGCAAATGCTCAAACCCATCCCCATCCCGTTGCGTTTGGTGGTGAAATAAGGGGAAAAAATCTGGGAATACAAATCGGGCGACAATGTCTTGCCGTTGTCAACGACACTCACCAGAACACCGTCCTCAACGGTCTCGGCGCGGACCGTGACCTCGCGGTCGTCACGGCGGTCTTCCATCAGAGCGTCAAACGCGTTGCGGACCAGATTGACAACCACCTGCTGGATTTGAATCCGTTCGACATAAACTTCCGGCAAGTCGTCTTCAAAGTCGAGCCGCAAGGCGATGCCGTGCCGCCGGCTGTCGGAATCGAATAGACGGGTGACTTCGTGCACCAAGTCCCGCAGGTCGACGGCTGTGCGGTTCGGTTCGGCTTTTGAAGTGAAGCGGTGCAAGCTGTGTAGAATTTCGCCCGCCCGCATCGCTTCGGCGGCGATCTCTTCAATGATTTCCAAGACCTCGTCGGCGGGCAGCGAATCGTTTCGTAGTCCGCGGGCCACGGCGTGTGCGTTGTTGGCGATTGTCCCCAGCGGCTGGTTGATCTCGTGCGCCAAGCCCGACGCCATTTCGCCCATCGTCCCCAGCCGCAGGACGTGGGCCAAATCGGCATGCAGTTGCCGCGTGCGTTCTTCGGCATGCCTTCGGGCGGTGACGTCGCGGTCGATGGCGATAAAACCGGTCGGCTGACCGTTCAGATCGTTGACCAACGAGATGACAGTTTCGGCCCAGAAGTTCGTGTGGTCCTTGCGCTGCTGCCGCAATTCGCCGTGCCACGAGCCGGTTTCCCGGACCTGGGCCATCCGCCGCAGTTCCCCCTGGGACCCGTCAGAGCGGGCGACTTGGGTAATCGGTCGACCGACCACGTCGTCGGAATCGTGCCCATAGAGCCGTTCGGCCCCTTTGCCCCAATAAACAATTCGTCCGTCGAGGTCGGTGGCTACGACCGATTCGCGGACGCTGTCCAAGAGCTGGGCGTGAAACCGCAGTTGGTTGTTCGCATCGACCAGTTCAGCCGTCCGTTCCTGGACGCGCTGTTCGAGTGCATCGTGCGCTGCCTGGATTTTGGCTTCCACCCGCTTACGATCGGTGATGTCGTCGGAGAGATACGAGAACCGCGGCCGCTTCTCGGGGGACTGGCCGATCATTTTAACCGTCACCGCAAACCACCGCTCGTTCGGATCACCCGGACGCATGTATTCAAAACGGACCGTCTCGCCGGTCCGTTCCGCCTCCCGGTATTTGGCGACCCACAATGCACATTCTTCTTCGCTGATTCCGATCTCGCGGGCCGTTTTGTGCTTCATCGCCTCGGGGGTGGTCCCCAGATGATGGGCGGTCGCCACGTTCTCCGACACCCAACGAATGTCGTCCCCGTCCAACTCGATAACCCCCATCAGCATCAGCCCGCTTTCATAGAAGCTGCGGAGGATCGATTCCCGCTCTTCCAGAATCATCTTGGCCCGTTTTTGCGAGGTGATGTCCCGCGAGGTGCCGATCATGCCCCGCGGTTCCCCTTTGTCGTTGCGGAGCAGCCACCGCGTCGATTCCACCCAGCGTTCCTCGCCGTCGGGTCGAATGATGCGATATTCGTGCGGACTGCTCGGTTCGCCGCGAAAGACGCGTTTCATTTGATCTTTGACGGCGGCGCGGTCATCGGGATGCACCGACTCGAAGAATGCGTCCAGCGTCGGTACGAACGTCTCCGGAGAACGTCCGTGCAGGCGATACAATTCTGCCGACCAGGTGACGGTATTCTCTTCGCGTTTCCATTCGAAACTGCCGACCCGGGCGATTTTTTGCGAGGCGGCCAATAGCCGTTCGCTTTCGACCAATTGGACCTCGGTTTCTCGGCGTTCGGTAATGTCGGTCACGACCGACAGCGAACCGTCGAAGTTGCCCTCGGCGTCGAACAACGGGGTGGGAGAAAAAATCGCCGAGACCCGGCGGCCGTTGCCGCTGGTCCAGGTCATCTCATACTGCGAAGCGCCGCCGTGACTGCGGTTGGCAAACTGTTCCCCCAGGATCTTGTGGTTCTCTTCGCCGACGATGTCCCACATCGACTGGCCGATCAACTCGTCCATCGCGATGCCGCCGATCTGGCAAAGTTGTTCGTTCACCGAACGGATGATCCCCTGCGGATCGACGACGATCAACCCGTCCTTCATGATCTTGGCCAGTTGGCCGTTGACGATGTCGGTCCGGCGGATCTCATATTCCGCCTGTTCGCGGCTGGTGCGGACGCGAGCGACCACCTGCAGTTCGAACACCCGCCCATCGTCCCCCAGCACCGGAATGACCATGCCGTGCTGCCATCCCGATTGTCCCTGTCTGCGGACGACTTCGCAGACGTGTGAGGTGACTTCAGGCGCCTGGAACAGCGACTTCAATTTCGCGCGGGCCTGCGGACGCATCGACGGTTCTAAGAACGATACGTATTCCCGGCCCAGCAACTCGTCTTCGGTCTTGTTGAAGTATTCACGGAACGTGCGATTGGCATACGTCAGCGTCAGCCCGCGGTCAATCCGGCAGATGATCTCCGTCTGGTTGTTGACGATCGAATCGAGACGGCGTTCGTTTTCCCGCGCGGCGCCGTAACGCTGCTTTAATCGGTCGGACTCTTTTTCGAGTTCCGCGACCCGGGCGCGCAACTGCTGCAGTTCCGCGGAGTATTCGGCTTCGGTCTCAAAAGCTGACGGCATATCTCGCAATTTCCGCTTGTTGATTCGGTCGTTCGCCGCGAACAGGGTCAAGCAGCCATCCTCTATTATTTCGCGTTCCCCGCTTCAGTTTCCACCCGAGATCGGTTTTTTCGGTCTCAATTGCCCAGATCGGCACCTGCGAAATTTACCATCGCGATGAAATTCTTACACAAACCGCTGCCGCGTGGGTGATGTGCGGATTTCGCCAAAAAAAATCTGCGAGACGTAAGTCCAATGTGCGGACAATCTCCAAATATCTCATTGACCGATATGGGCCGCTGCCCCGCGCGATCGGCACGGCAGATGCATTAAGCCCCTTTCAGAACGCGACGAGAGCAGTTCTCGCCGGTTCCCAAAGAGTCGAAAAGCCGGTTCCTTTTATTTTGAGCGGTGGAGAGAGTTATCGAGCAGCGGCCGTCACGCTAGGCCCGATCAATCCTTGATCACCGGCGATCATCCTGCCAACGGCAGATGGCGCCGTTAAAAACCGTGGCGGCCCGGTTCGGGAAAATGAACGCCGGCAGAGTATTATCACGCCAGCCCGAGGAGTCGGGCTTATCACACCCCACACCCTACCCCACATCCACATCCCCAGCAGGCCGAAAGGACCCCCCGCCTCCTTTCGGCCTCTCGCCTTTCTTTGGGAGTTGAAATATTGCGGAGGCAACGACTTCCCAGGCCAAGTCTCCCAGTCACCGGTACTGCGGGCCGTGAACCATCCGCCGCGGAAAGTGTCTTTCATCAAGTGTTCAGAATTTGCCGTCACGAGGCCGCGGCGTGCAGGGTTGCAAGATATCCCTTCTTGAACGTGCCCGACTCGCGAACTAAAATAGTGTATATGCGGCAAACGTCGTGACGATAATTTTATTGAAAGGCGGCAGCAAGACTTGGCAGATCCCAAACGAGTTGAATTGAGCGTCCAACAACGGCGGGCCATCCTGGTGGCCGTTGTGCTTCCCGAGCAAGAATCAAGCGAACTTCATCCGTTGGACGAACTCAAGGGGTTGGTGAAGACCGCCGGGGTCAAGATCGTGGGGACGCTCACGCAGCACCGCCATCGCCCCGACATGAAGACCTATCTCGGCAAAGGCAAAGTCGACGAGTTGAAGATGCTCGTTAAAATGCAGAACGCCGAATTGGTGATCTTCGACAATAATCTCTCCCCCGCCCAGGGCCGCAATCTGGAAACGGCGATTGATGCCGTCATCGTCGACCGCAGCGAGTTGATCCTCGATATCTTCAACACGCACGCACGGACCTATGAAGCCAAATTGCAGGTCGAATTGGCCCAACTTCTTTACCAACGCACCCGGCTGAAACGGATGTGGACCCACCTCTCTCGCATCGAGGGGGGTATCGGCAGTAAAGGCCCCGGTGAACAGCAGCTGGAAACGGACCGGCGGTTGATCGACAAACGGGTTGCCGAACTGCGCCGCAAATTGAAGGCCGTCGAAAAGCGCCGTCAGCGGATGGTTGCCGCCCGCGACGATCAATTGACGGTCTCACTCGTCGGCTATACGAACGCCGGCAAAAGCACGCTGATGAACGCCTTGAACGGGGCACATGTGCTGATGGCCGATAAACTGTTTGCCACGCTCGACACCCGCACGCGACGGTGGGACGTGGCGCATTGCGGCGGCGTCTTGCTGAGCGACACGGTGGGATTCATTCGCGATTTGCCGCACAATCTGGTGGCGTCTTTCAAGTCGACTCTCGAAGAAGTCCGTAACGCCGATCTGCTGTTGCACGTCGTGGACGGTACGCATGTCGACGCCGAACAGCATATCGCCACCGTCAATGAAGTTCTCAAGGAGATCGGCGTTGACGGCAGCCAGGCAATCCTGGTCCTCAATAAGATCGACGCCATCCACGACCGATCGGTCTACGACGTCCTGCGGTTGGCGCACCCGGATGCGATTTCGGTCAGCGCGGTCGACGGGACCGGTCTGGATGCCCTCGCCGCACGGGTCGCCGAGCGACTAGGCGACGGTTATCTCGACGCCGAAGTTGAAACCCACGTCGGCAATGGCCGGCTATTGGCCTATCTCGCGGCCCACGCGGATGTCACCGAGACGGACTATTCCAACGATTCCCGCGTGACCGTCAGTTGCCGCATTCCCCGACGGTTCCTCAATAACATCGACCGCGAAGATACGACCGTCGCCGTGCGCAACGGTCACCACGGCCAACCACGCAACGGCCGGTTTGGCGCGGATGACGGCATCAAGGTCGAAGCACCGGCCTACCCCACACGATAAAAAAACAGGCCGCAGCGACAGAGCGATGTCGCGCGGCCCATGGGTTTCAATTTTGCCGTTGGTGCCGGTGTCAGGCGGAGAAGCTGCTTCCGCAACCGCAACTCTTGACGGCATTGGGATTGTCGAAGGTGAAGCCACGCTTGTCGAGGCCTTCATAGAAATCGACCGTCGTCCCGTCGAGGTACAAATAACTCTGTTTGTCGACGGCGACCTTGATGCCATGTTGTTCGTCGATGTGGTCCTTGGCGGGGTCAGTTTGGGTGTCGAACCCGAAACTGTACTGAAATCCGCTGCAACCCCCGCCGGCGACGCCGATCCGCACAACCGTGTTGTCCGGGTGCTTTTGATCGGTGATCACCCGTCGAATCTCATTGGCGGCTTTTTCACTGAGTGTGACTGACATATCTCTTTAGGCTCCGTTTCAATTTCGATTTTCCAACAATCGATCGCGCATAGACTTACGCACCGCCCACCACGTTTGGTGCTGCAGCGAATTATAACATCGTCAGGCAAAGGGCAAAAGTCGAGCCTGGTTCCCCGGCGAATCGCCGGCAAAGTGTTCGCCGTAACCTAAATGAGGACAACAACATACACTCGTTTCCACTGCCTCGCGTCCGGTCCAATGTCGCCCCCTCGTCCGAGCAGGACTGTTAACAATTTGCATGTCGCGTTGACCACCGGTAAATTGGCGGACGGGCGAGTTTTACGTGCAAGCCATCACACCGTTCCCTGCGCGAGGGACTGTCTTCATGACCGAGCCACCACCGATCACCCGCCTCGGCGATATTGAGCCAGGGCAGCAGGCGGACTGTTTCGCCCTATTGGCGGCTAAAGATCGAGCCACGACCCGGGACGGGAAACCGTACTATCGTACTCTCTTTCGCGATGCCACCCGGCAGGCGACCGCCATGATCTGGAGCGACACCCGCTGGTTCGCCGACTGCGAAGCAA